>JAHJOY010000309.1 GCA_018819665.1 bacterium | reverse complement strand
CTCTAACTGCGACTTTGGACAGTCCTGACCAGGGAGTAACTGGTATTCCCGTGGAAGAAGTTATTTTTAAAGATAATACTTTACACCTGGAAGTAAAATCTGTGAGAGGTGTTTTTGAGGGGAAAGTTAGTGAAGATTTTTTAGTTATTGAGGGAGAGTGGAAACAATCCGGAGGGGTTTTTCCGCTTACGGTTAAGCGGGTAGATAAGGCAGTAGAAATCCTTAGACCTCAAGTGCCAAAAAAACCTTATCCTTATATAGAAGAAGAAATAGTATATGAAAATAAGGATGCAGAAATTAAACTTGCTGGCACCTTAACCTTGCCATCTGGTGATGCTCCTTTCCCGGCAGTTTTATTAATTACCGGCTCCGGACCACAGGACCGTAATGAAACTATATTTAACCATTGCCCCTTCCTGGTATTAGCAGATTATCTGACTCGCCAGGGCGTTGCAGTCCTCAGGGTAGATGATCGGGGAGTGGGAAAATCTACCGGTGATTTTTCCCAGGCTACCAGTGAAGATTTTGCCTTAGATGTTCTGGCAGGAATAGAATATCTCAAGACTCGAAAAGAAATTAATCCAAAGCAGATTGGTCTTATTGGTCATAGCGAAGGCGGTTTGATTGCTCCGATGGTAGCTGTGAAATCACCGGATGTGGCTTTTATTGTATTAATGGCCGGGACAGGATTAACCGGAGAAGAAATTTTATATTTACAGAGTGATTTAATTTCAAAAGCAATGGGGGTTAATGAAGAAGAGATTGCTAAGAGTCGTCAGTTTAATGAGAAGATATTTTCTGTTATAAAAGAAGAAGAGGATAATGAAATTGCTAAAGAAAGACTCCAGCAGATGGTTATGGCTTATTTGGCGGAGTTAAGCGATGAAGAAAAAAATAGGATAGGTGTCTTGGAAGAGTCCCTTAAAGCTCAACTTCAGAACTTATTGTCTCCCTGGTCCCGTTTTTTCCTTACTTATGATCCTAAGCCAACTTTGAGCAAGGTAAAATGTCCGATATTAGCTATAAATGGAGAAAAAGACTTCCAGGTACCTCCCAAAGAGAATCTTAGTGCTATCGAGGAAGCTCTTAAAGCCGGTGATAACAAAAACTTTACCATTAAGGAATTACCCGATCTTAATCATCTTTTTCAGACCGCCCAGACAGGATTACCTTCGGAATATGCAAAGATTGAAGAAACAATTTCACCTAATGCTTTAAAATTAATAGGCGATTGGATTTTAGAACAAACCCGAGATAAATAATGGGGTAGATTATTTTGTTATATTTTATTGCGAAATATATTTTTTGGATTATTTTTAAATTGGTCTTTCGACTTAAAGTAACTGGCAGTGAGAATATACCAAAAAACAGTCCTTTCATTATTGTAGCTAATCATTCAAGTTTGTTAGACCCGGTTATCCTGGGAGTATCGGTTAGACCTAAAGTAATTTTTGTAGCCGCTTCCTATCTTTTTGAAATACGTTGGCTTGGTTATTTATTACGGAAAGCTAATTCTATCCCGATTCATAGAGAAAACTATACAAATAATATTAAGTCCATAAAACAAGCCTTGAAAATATTACAGAAAGGCGGAGTTTTGGGAATTTTTCCTGAAGGAGGAGTTGACCGTCAAAAGGATGATTTATCCATTAAAGCCGGAGCCGCCTTTTTAGCTACCAGGGTAGGTGTTCCTATTGTACCCATAAAAATTAGAGGAGCAAATAAAGTTTTACCGAGAGGAGCAAAATTTATCAGAAGCTTAAATAAAATTGAAGTGGAAATTAAGAAACCAATTTTCTGTTCAAGACATACTAATAAAAATAAAGAAATTATTAAAAGGGTGGTAGAATCTTATATAGAAGAGATATATTAAGTGGAGTTAAAAAATATGGCTCCAGGACTATTAGTGAAAACAAAAAAACATTAACATTAAAAATCAAGATTTTACATATATTTTTTCAAAATAAAAAGGAATTTTTTCTTTTTTATCGAATTCTTCTATTAAGGAGGGAAATAAGATAGATGAATAAAATTAATTTAAGAGAAAAAATAGAAATTTTGAATATGCAAAGAATTATCTTTGCGGTGGTTTTATTTATCTTATTAATTGTGATAGCCAGCATTCTTTTATTGATCTGGTGGCCGGTAAAGCCATCATTAGCAGAAATAACCAATTCCTGGGTTGCCTTAATAATGGTGTATTTGGTTCTCAGTATATTGTTATTTGAAAAGCCTATTTACAAGTTCTTTGAAGAATTTTTTACTGCTAAAAAGTCAGAACAACATGATTCTCAACAGTCAAAACAAGAACAATTTCTCGGTTCAGTTTCAGATATTAATATCGGTGATTTAACTCCTTCTTATGATTTTGAGCGGGACAATATATTAAATAAAGAAATTCAAGATACAGACTCTGTCGTTTTAAGAGAAGAAGAGATGGCTAAATATATTCGAAAACTGCAAAAGGAAAACATTAGATGGCGATTTCTTTATGCTGATACCTATCTGGTCTTATACGCAAAATATGTTTTATTCTGGCTTCATAAATCCAAATCGGCAAACCGAGAAGAATTTGATAATATATGGCAGCCTAAAATATCCGACACCGAAGAACGGGAGGCCATATTAGGCGCCCTCCTTGATTTAGAATTTATCCGGGAAGAGGAAGGGGATACTTTTTCTATTACTGAGTTAGGCTCAGCTTACGTAAATTATCTGAAAGAAATGGACAGGCAAATAGGAGATCAAAGTAGTAACTAGTAGGGAATGAGTTTAGGAATTAGGAGGTATAATTAATCATAAAATAATAGCTTTTAGGATTATCAAAGGGGGTGTTTTGGTGAAAATATCAATAGGGGCAATAACTAAAGATTTTAATTCTTTAGAGCCTATAGATGAGTTTTTAGAAAATGCTTCAAAACATAATCATAAAATTTACAGTATAATAATTGTGTATTCCCATGGCTGTGATTTTCGGTTGGTAGAAAGTTTAGAAAAAAAAGTCAAAGTCTTTCTGGTAAAGATAAACGATGCTCCGGAGATAAAGCGCCAACTAATAAAAATGGGCTTATCTACAGAAAATATAAAAATTTTACTCAATTGTCATTCCTTAAAAAAGCATGAATTAGTGCCTTATGGTTTGAATAGAAATTATGCCCTAATCAAGGCTTTGTTGAGCGGTTCAGAAACATTAGTTTTTGTAGATACTGATGTCTATCCCAGAGTATTGGTAAAAGAAAACGATGAAGTAAAGGAAAAAGAGATAGATTTTATCGGAAGACATTTAGAATATCTAAGGAAAGAAGAAGTTATTATTACCACCAGTGATTACTCCGGCTATTACATTATTCCCCACATGAGCTTTACCGGGATGAAGGAATTATTTATTGGCTTACAAAAAGAAGGTGCTTATGAATTTTTAAGAAATTTCGACGAACATAATTGTCTGAATTTAGATAATGATAAAAAGCGAAAAGTTTTTGAAACAAATAAAATCTTAGGAGGAAATGTAGCAATTAAACTAAGCGCCCTTAAAGAATTACCTCCTTTTTTTTCTACAGTGTATAATGTAAATGGCGAGAATGTTCTATCTCGTGGAGAGGATACCCTTCTGGGAATTAAATTAAAAAAGAGCGATAAAAAATGTATCGATATAGATACCAAAATATTCCATAATACTTTTGGAAATTATCCTGAGGTACCAGATATAAAAAAAGATAAATCTATAAAAGAGAGATTTTATTATACCTGTCTGGGCTGGATAGGACGGAATCCTTTTCTTAATTGGCTAAAAGGCAAAGATGTAGAAGAGGTAAAAAACAAACAGAAGAAAAATATAATTATCGGCTCCAAAGCCGCGGCCTCTTATCTTAAGGATGAGAGATTTTTAATCTTGCCAGAGGCATTGGAGATATCTTACCGTAATTTAGAACGGGTAATTAGTGAATACAAAAATACCATGAGGGCCTGGAATGATTTTATCAAAAAATTAGACAAATGGGGAGGG
>JAHJOY010000005.1 GCA_018819665.1 bacterium | reverse complement strand
TAATACCTAAATATAGATTAAGATGGATGTTATGATTATTTTGTAGTAAAAGGAGAAAAGATGAGAAAAGCAAAGAACATTAAATTAATTGGTATATTACTAATTATCATATTGATTATATTGGGCATTTCAGGTTGCAGTAGCAACAGTAGCGATAATAGCGAAAGATATGGTGTTAATATTACCGAAAAAAAAGTTGTCAGTGTAAAAGATATTTATACTAATCCAAATGAATATCTTGACCAAACAGTCAGATTAGAAGGGAAAATTGTTCGGGAATGCCCTTCTGGGTGCTGGTTCTACTAGAAGATAATACCGGTAAAATTTTTGTAGATATTAATCCTTCAGGTCTTTCTATACCACAAAGAGTGGGGAAAAAAGTTACTGTGGAAGGTGAACTAAAGAGAAAAGATGGGAGAATAATATTTATCGGAAAAGGAGTTGAGATTAAATGAAATTTTTTATACTAGCTTATAAGAATTTGAAACGGAGAAAATCTCGCTCCTTTTTAACCATTGGTGGAGTAGCAGTAGCAGTAGCAGTTTTAGTCGCTCTTTTAGGTTTTAATGCCGGGTATCAAGAGGCATTAACCTCTGATGTCGATAAAATGGGATATCAAGTTGTTGTAACAGCAAAAGGCTGCCCCTACGAGGCAGCAACTATGATACTTAGTGGAGAAGCAGGGCTTAGATTTATAGATGAGGATATATATAAACAAATAACCAGCGACCCTGATATTGATAAAATTACCCCATTGCTTGCTCAGTTAGCTTATGACCCAGAAAAAATGGAGGGTAAAGGAGGATTTACCAACTATCTTGGAATTGAAGAGAGTTATATGCAGCTTAAACCAAATGTTGAAATTTTAACAGGAGAATGGTTTTCGGGGAATGATGTAAATGAAGCAATTTTAGGATATGAAGCAGCAGAATCTGAACAAAAATCAGTTGGTGACAAAATATCCATACCCGGA
This sequence comes from bacterium, assembly GCA_018819665.1. Taxonomy (GTDB): domain Bacteria; phylum Atribacterota; class Phoenicimicrobiia; order Phoenicimicrobiales; family Phoenicimicrobiaceae; genus Sediminicultor. The sequence goes on along the minus strand of JAHJOY010000005.1, from coordinate 3,069 downwards.
AAAGATATTAAATTTACCATAGTCGGAGTTTTCAACAGGACAGCTACCCAGGAAGATGGAACAGTATTTTTACCTCTGAAAACAACTCAAAGAGTCTTTGATATAGAAGGCAAGCTGACAGGTATCGGTATTAAGCTAAAACAAATTGAGAAGATTTCAGAATTTGAAGAGAGACTATATCCGATTGCCAGCATTCAAGTAATAAGCATGAGCCAGGTTAAAGGGACAATCTTAAGTCTGGTAAATTCAGCTAAAATATTGATTATGTCTGTTGCCTTTATAGCAATATTTGTAGCTATTATCGGGGTTATTAATACCATATTAATGAGCGTCTTTGAGCGAACACAAGAAATAGGCATTATGAAGGCAATAGGAGCCTCAAGGTCAGATATATTTAAACTCATTTGGATGGAAACACTTATTATTTGTACTTTAGGTGGTATCTTTGGCTCAGTTATTGCGATTTTTGGTGGAAATTTGACCGAACTTTTAGTAAGAAAAGTAATGCCTTATGCCCCAGGTGGTAGATTACTCTTAATTACTCCCGATCTTTTAGTTTATTCTTTCCTGGGAGTAATAATTGTAGGTATAATTTCAGGACTGTATCCGGCATTTAAGGCAGCTTCAATGAGACCTATTGAAGTAATAAGGAGTGGAGAATAGTGAGAGAGTATATTGTAAAAGCCGATAAGCTAAAGAAGGTATATTCTTCTGAATCCCAAAAAATAATAGCCTTAAAGGAAATAGATATTGAGATAAAAAAAGGTGAATTTGTCACTATAATGGGACCATCAGGAGCAGGAAAGACTACCTTTCTAAATTTAGTTGGATGTTTAGACAGACCCACTTCAGGCAAGTTAGATATTTTAGGATGTGACCCTACAAAATTTAATGAAGAAAAACTTAGCCGTATCCGAGTAGAAAAAATTGGGTTTATATTTGAGGATTTTTTCTTAATTTCATTTTTAAATGCATTGGAAAATGTTCAATTACCTCTGATTTTTGCCCGAAATTATAAAAATAATAATAGACCAAGAGATCTCTTGAAAAGAGTTGGGTTAGATCATAGATTAACTCATTTTCCTAATGAATTAAGCGGAGGAGAATTACAGCGAGTAGCGGTGGCCAGAGCTTTAGCTAATAATCCTGAGATTCTTCTTGCGGATGAGCCAACAGGTAACTTAGATAGTAGGAATGCACAAGAACTTTTTAATCTATTTCGAGATCTTAATAGGGAAAAAGGTTTAACTATTGTAGTTGCTACTCACAATATTAGATTAGGTTATTCAGCGGACAGAGTGATTCATTTAAATGATGGGAAAATGGAAAAGGATGAAAGGTTGGCAAAATAAAATGCAGGATAGGATAGTTTTAGAAGCAACGAATTTAAAAAAATATTATCATCGAGGGTTAGAAATTGTTAAAGCTCTTGACGGAGTAGAATTAAAAATTAAAGAGAGGGAAATTGCTTCAATTGTTGGTCCATCTGGTTCAGGGAAAACCACTTTAATGAACCTGATTGGTTGTCTTGATAAAGCTACTGAGGGAACTTTAAAAATTGTTAATACTGAAGTTACCCCCCTTGGGGAAAATGATTTAATAAAGATTAGAAGGGAAAATATTGGTTTTGTCTTCCAAAGGTTTTACTTAATTCCAAACTTAACGGTTAGAGAAAATATAGAGTTACCTTTAATTTTTGCCAAGAAGAGTATCAATGAGAAAAAGTTATCAGTGTTGTTGGAAGAAGTAGGACTTAAAGGGAAAGAAAGAATTCAGGTAAAATACTTATCTGGGGGAGATAAACAACGGACAGGTATCGCTCGAGCTTTGGTTAATGATCCCAAGATACTTATTGCTGATGAACCTACTGGTAAATTAGAGACAGAAGTTAAAGGGCAAATTTTAGAGCTTTTTAAGAGTTTAAGCGAAAAAGGTCTGGCCATATGTATTGCTACCCATGACTTAGAATTAGCTCAGGCTACTCAAAGGATAATCCATCTTCAGGATGGGAAGATTGTTCCAAAGGAGAAATCTGATCTATATTATTGATAAAAATTTATCTCAAAAAATATAAATAAAAAGGAGAAAATCATGTCAAAAAATATAAATAAAAAGGAGAAAGTTATGCCCGTTAAAAATATAATAATTTTTTTTCTTATAGGAGTTATTGTTATATTGGGAGGTATTTTGGTATTTAGTAATATCCAAAATAAACCTTCTAGCAATATTCAAAACAAATCTTTACTCCAAGCAAAGCTTATGGTGTCAGAAGAAGAATGGGATTTTGGGAAGGTAACCCGAGGCGAAAAGCCCACCCATATTTTTATTGTAAAAAATGGGGGAGAAGGCGACTTAATTATTGAACGAGTAAAAGAATCTTGTGCCTGTATAGAGGTTTCAATTTCTACTACCTTAATTAAACCGGGAGGGTCAGCAGAGCTTAAAGTGTCCTATGATACTACTGATTACGTGGGAAAAGATGAAAAACATATCCATATTTATTCAAATGATCCTCAGGTACCAGATAAAAGAATTAACTTATATGTTGAAATAGAAGTGTTCCAAATACCTTTACCTCAAATACCTTATTTAAAGGATTAAATTAAAAGGAAAAGATTTATATTTAATTTAACGATAAATCAATAATCCTGCAAGTAGAAAAAAATGAATATAGTAGAAGAAATTAATAGACTGAAAAAAGAAAAAAAAGCCATCATTCTGGTACATAATTATCAAAGACCAGAGGTTCAGGATATTGCCGACTTTTTAGGTGATTCGTTGGGATTGGCGAAACAAGCTGCAAAAACAAGGGCTAAGGTAATTGTCTTTTGTGGTGTCCGTTTTATGGCAGAGACTGCAAAGATACTTTCTCCTAAAAAGACTGTTATCATCCCAAGGAAGGATGCGGGATGCCCTATGGCAGATATGATAACTGCTGAGGACTTAAGGAGGTTAAAAAAGAATTATCCCGATGCGAAAGTAGTTTCCTATGTAAACACCAATGCAGATGTAAAAGCCGAATCGGATATTTGTTGCACTTCTGCTAATGCAGTAAAAGTGGTAAAGAAT
>JAHJOY010000308.1 GCA_018819665.1 bacterium | reverse complement strand
TTTCAATATAAAGACCAAAGGTATGTATAGTGAAACATTATGAATAAGACAAACAATAATGAAAATAAATTTAAATATCCTATTCATTCAGTAGAAAACGCCTTTTCCCTTCTGGAAGTTTTAGCAGACAACGGGTTAGAGCTGGGTATTGCCGAGCTTTGTAAAAAGATATCCCTACCCAAAGGAACCGTTCATCGTCTGTTAGGCACCCTAAAAAATCTTGGCTATATAGAGCAAAATCCCCGGAATCGTAAATACTACCTCACAGTTAAAATCTTTAAATTAGGAACAGCAGTTACAGATAGGGTTGGTTTAGTACAGATTATCCCCTATATGAAAAAACTTTCTCAGAAATTCAACGAAACAATCAATTTGGCTATTCTGGATAGAGATGAAATTATTTATTTATATAGTGTAGGCAGTGATAATACCCTTAAATTAGATTTGAGGATTGGCTCTTATCAACCTGCTTATTGTGCTGCTGTGGGAAAAGTGTTATTAGCTTATTTAAGCGATCAGGAGTTAGATGGTTATCTGCAAAGAGTAAAATTAAAATCTTATACCCCTTATACTATTACCAGTAAAGAATATTTAAAGAAAGACCTAAAATTGATTAAAGAGAGAGGATATAGTTTTGTAAATGAGGAGTATATGGTAGGAGTATCTTGTGTAGCTGTTCCTATAAAAGATCAGCAAGGAAAAGTTTGTGCTGGTTTAAGTTTTAGTGTCCCAACAGTCAGAATGGATAAAGAAAAACTGCCTCAATTAATAGATTCTTTAATTTCCACAGCTAAAAAAATTACCATACCCGGATTTTTTTAGTATATCGTATATTGTATATCGTGAAGAAAATATAATTCAGGATTCAGAAGCCAGAATAAATTCGTATCTCGTATCTCGTGAATCGTATCTCGTGAAGAAAACAAGAAAGAGCCAGTATTTAGGAGTCAGAAGTAGGGGCGTATTGCATACGCCCTCATAAGGTAGAGGCACGGTATTGCCGTGTTTTTTATTGGCCAACACGGCACGCCGTGTTGCTACTAACAACTAAATTGACTGGTAGACCGGGTGACCGGTAGATTGGAAGACTGTCAAATTTTAAAGATTAGGAGAGAAAAATTGAAAGTAAAAGAAATTTTAACTGAAAAAGAAGGAGAAAAACTGTTTTTATTGGGCAACGAAGCTGCTGTTCGAGGGGCCTTAGAAGGCGGTGTTTCGGTCGTTTCCACATATCCTGGTACCCCTTCTTCAGAGATAGGAAATGTATTTTACAAAATTGCCCGGGAAGCAGGAGTATATTTTGAATTTTCCTCAAACGAGAAGGTGGCTTTAGAAGTTTCTGTTGCAGCCGCAGCCGCTGGATTGCGTTCCTTTGTCTTTATGAAACACGTAGGTTTAAATGTAGCAGCTGACTCTTTTATGAGCGCGGTTTATACCGGAGTGCGGGGCGGGATGATTGTTTTATCAGCGGATGACCCTTCTATGTATTCTTCACAGAATGAACAAGACAATCGGATTATGGCTCGCTTAGCAGGGATTCCTCTACTCGAGCCCTCCAATCCGCAAGAAGTAAAAGACCTGATGAAATTTGGTTTTGATTTATCAGAACAATTTAAGATTCCCGTTCTTATGCGTACTACTACCAGAATATCTCATATGAGAGGGGTAGTAAATTTAGGAACAGTCATTCAGGGAAAAGAGAAAGGATACTTCAAAAAGGATCCTTCTCAATTCATAGTAACTCCGGCATATGCGGTAAAAATGCGCAAAGAATTAATTAAAAAATTAAACCAGATTGAAGAAAAAACCGAAAATTCTCCTCTTAATAAAATAATTGATAAAGGTGGTAGAGAGATAGGAATTATCACTAGCGGTAGTGCCTTTAATTACGTGATGGATGTGGTTAGTGAGAATAATTTGAAAGTTAAAATTTTGAAACTCACATTCTCTTATCCTTTCCCCGAGAAATTGGTATTAGACTTCATAAATAGTGTTGATAATATTTTGGTAGCAGAAGAAGTGGAACCGGTAATGGAGAAAGAAGTTTTAGCCATAATAGGAAAATATAATATAAAGAAAAAAGTATATGGCAAGTTAGATGGAACCCTTCCCAGAATTTATGAATATAATCCGGATATTATCTCTTTTGGGATGGCAAAAATTGTAGATAAAGAATTAATCAAAAGAGAAAAATTTAGTACTAAACTTCCTTTGCCTTTGCGGTCAGCGGTACTCTGTCCCGGATGTCCCCACCG
>JAHJOY010000307.1 GCA_018819665.1 bacterium | reverse complement strand
TTCTCTAGAGGCAAAAGCTGATATATTTATTACCAACGATGCAACTTTGAAAAAAATATCAGAAATAAAAGTTTTGTTATTAAATGAAATGCTAAAATAAACCAACTCCTCCCACTGCCTACCCCGTGATGCCTTACTTTACCGGGATCATTCCCGCGCCCCTCTCTCTGTCATTCCCGCGCACGCTATGCGGGGATACATTAAACGACAACAATCTTCCTTGTCAGAAGGATAAAAATGGTGTAATATGGTTTTATAAAGAGAACAAGATGAGCAATTCATTCTCTGTATTTTCTACGACCGGAAGATCGGCCGACTGGTAGACCAAGTAAGCCCGGTAAATCAGCTAACTAAAAAAAGATTATCATATTTGAAAGGAATTACAAAAAGAGAAGGAAGGGGTTGCAACTATGGATATTAAAAAATGTCCAAATTATAAGATATACATTCAGGTGCTTCGTCAAATGTCGCCTGAAAAAAGATTGCTTAAAGCATTTGAGTTGTCTGAATTTACCAGGCAGCTTTTTATTCATGGGTTACACAAGAGGTTCCCGAATCTTAGCGGTGAAGAATTTAAAAAAATACTTTTGGAGCGTCTGGATAAATGTCACAACAGGAATTATTAAACAAGGTTATTCAAGTACTTAATCAAGCTGGAATCCAATATATGATAACAGGCAAAACTCTCCGGTGGAAGTGAGAAGCAATTTATAGATGCCTTGCGGGTTTATGAAGTACAGTATGGTAAGTTAGACATAAATTACCTGGAACAGTGGGTAAAGAAATTAAACGTTGAATCATTATGGGAACGGTTAGTGGACGAAGCGGAAACAACATAATTGACGCTCGGCAGCTAACAGCGTGTTTGCGACACTTCGCTGCGAGGAGTCTCCTCTTTTGTCATTGGGAGTGAAACGACCGAAGCAATCTCTTCTTCAACCGTAGGACAGGGTGGCACTCAATATTACTTGAGTGCCACCCTGTCTATTTCTGAAATGTAGGGGTCGGATTTATCCGACCCGTCTTATCTTTAAATGTCATTGCGAGCCCTGATTTATCAGTGCGCGACAACCTCATCAATTTCCTCCTCCCCCTTGAAGGGGGAGGATTAAGGTGGGGGTGAATCTTTTATCTTGCATCTTGCCCCTTGCAATTCGCAACCAGAAACTTGCAAGCCCACATCTTGTATTTTATCTTTTCTTCACTATATACTCGATACCCGATACTCGATACTTTCTTTTTATTATCTTGACGATTACCTTTATGTATGATAATATTGTAATACAAAGGAGGTGCTTTTAAATGCCCAGACATACTGTATATTTATCAGATCCTGATGATAGGTTTTTACAAGAACTAAAAGAAAAACATGGTTCCATCTCTAAAGTTATTCATATTTCTTTGAATAAATTAAGAGCTGAACAATTGAAAAAATATTATCTTCAGAAATCAGAGTCTTATCCTGAACTTCGTAAAGCGCAAACAAAAGTAATAAGAAAACAGGAAGAGGAAGAACAATTATGAGTTTCCCTCGACGCGGTGAAGTCTTCTGGGGTCCCGGTAAAAAGAAAATTCGCCCTCTTCTTGTTGTGTCAAATGATCAAGGAAACCGTTACAGCAATGATGTTGTGGTTATCCCGGGCACTACACAAAAAAAAGATATAGTTTACCCCGTAGAAATTCTGGTTACAGAAGGATTTTCTAAACCTACAAAATTTCAAGCAGACTCTATTTTTACTATTGGCAAAGAAGAGCTCGGCGAAAAAATTACTGAGCTTTCTCCTGATATTATGGCTGATGTTAACACAGCCCTTCAAATTGAACTTAATTTAGAATAATTCGGTTAGGGAAGAGGTAAAAGAGGACTGGCTACTTTTTATTAAGTTATAAGGCGTAGGGGCGTATTGCTATACGCCCTAAAAAGTTGTTCCCTTTTATATGCGTCCCAACAAAGGGCAGACACAAGGTCTGCCCCCTACGACTTCTTCAATAATGACTAATTTATTTGAATTTATTCTCTGTATTTTCTTTTTCGGTATGCCTCTCTTCTGTGCCGTACATAATAAATAGTTAGGAAATCTTTATAAGAGTCCATTTTTTCTTAATCTTTCTTTTAGTTTACCAAAAGTTATCGTTGGTTCATCTCGGCGTTCAGCGACAACTGCCAGGTCATGAAGGTCTTCCATAAGCTCCTCATACTTTTTAATGGGAAGAATAGCAGCTGTTTTTTTGCCTTTTTCATCTACAATATATTTTTCTTTTTTAAAAACTTGCATCTATTGCTCTCCTTTCTATGAAGATAAATATTCA
>JAHJOY010000031.1 GCA_018819665.1 bacterium | reverse complement strand
GGATAAATGATATTTTAGAAAAAGAGCAGGTCAGCACAGTTATTATTGCCATCCCTACGGCAAGCGGTAAACAGATTAGGAGAATCGTTGATAATATAAGAAATAAGGAAGTGAAGATAAAGACTTTGCCCGGATTGTATGAGTTGGTGGATGGGAAGGTCAGTGTTTCTCGGATTAGGAATATCAGGATTGAAGATCTATTGGGAAGGGAGCCGATAGATTTAAATTTGGAGGAAATTTCCGGATATTTGGAGGGCAAAAGGGTGATGGTGACCGGAGGGGGAGGCTCGATCGGAGGAGAGCTGGCCAGACAGATTTGCAGATTTGGGCCGAAGAGCTTGATTTTATTAGACCATAGTGAAAATGGTCTTTTCCATATAAATCTTGAACTTGAGGGAAAATGGACGGGGGTAGGAGAAGAAGCAGGAGCGGAGATGGAGATTGTGCCTGTAGTGGCAGATATAAGGGATAGAGATAAGATGGATAAAATATTTAAGAAGTATATACCGGAAGTGGTTTTTCATGCGGCAGCCCACAAACATGTCCCCATGATGGAATACCATCCTGATGAAGCAGTGATGAATAATATTATCGGGACTAAGAATGTGGCTGAGTTGGCAGAGAAGTATGGAGCGGAAAGGGTTGTAATGATTTCTACTGACAAAGCCATTAATCCTACCAGTGTGATGGGAGCCAGTAAGCAGGTGGCGGAGATGGTGGTAAAGGATTTGGGAAGTAAAAGCAATACTAAATTTGTAGCGGTTCGCTTTGGAAATGTATTGGAGAGTAATGGCAGCGTGGTCCCCATGTTTAAGCAGCAGATTGCTGAGGGTGGACCGGTTACGGTGACCGATAGAGAGGTAAAGAGATATTTTATGACTTTACCCGAAGCAAGTCAATTGGTGATTCAGGCTGGGGCGCTGGGGAGAGGGGGAGAAGTATTTGTGCTGGATATGGGAGAGCCGATAAAGGTGCTGGATTTAGCTGAAGAATTGATTCGTCTGTCCGGATTCGAAGTTAGCGAGGACATAGAGATAAAGATTGTAGGGCTAAGACCAGGAGAGAAATTGTTTGAAGAGTTGCTGACTGAAGAGGAGAGAAGTGGGGTGCTGGGAGATAGCGGGCACGAAAAGATTTTTATCGCTAAAGTTGAAGAGGTTGATGGAGAAAAGCTGGAGAAAGATGTGAGGGAGTTGGAAGTGCTGGCAAGGGAGATGGATAGTGAAGGAATAGTGAGGAAACTGCAGGAGATGGTACCAAGTTATCAGCCTAATCGAGATATGCTGAAATAGTATGCGGAACAAGCGCGAGAAAAAAGTATAAAAAGTTTCCCAAAGGTGCCTGGCACCTTTGGGAAACTTTTTTAGTCTGGGTTAGACAGGGGAGTTTGTGGTATAATAAAAAAAATGTTAACTGTTTTGGAGTAGGTTTTTTAAAATGGTATTAACCAGAATAAGAGAGGAAGTTTTAAGTTCTCCGAGATTAAGTGATAGCCGAGGGAGATTTGGCGGGGTAGTGGTGATAGGTGGAGCTAATATTGATTTGAGGGGTAGACCTGCTGGGGAGGTGCTGGAAAGACATACCTCCAACCCGGGCAAAATAAATGTTGGTTCGGGAGGAGTGGGAAGGAATATTGCGCACAATCTTGCTTTGCTTAATGTGCCGGTTACTCTGTTAAGTGCAGTGGGAGATGATGGAGAAGGGATAAGAATATTGGAGGAGACCGGGAAGGCTGGAGTCAAGACCGAGCAGATGATAATATCGGGAGAGCATCCAACCGGAATATATCTGGCCATACTGGATGATAAGGGCGAGATGGAAGTAGCGGTCTCGGATATGCGGATATTAGAGGAGATTACGGTGGAGTATCTGAGGTCAAAGGCTTATTTGATTAAAGGGAGCAAGATAGTGGTAATGGATACTAATATACCTGAGCAGAGTATCGAATATGTAGTGGACTTGTGTAATAAGGTTAAGGTGCCTATTTTAGTGGAGCCGGTCTCGGTGGAGAAGGCCAAGAAGTTAAGGAAGGTACTGGACGGAAGCGGGAGATGGACTATTGATTATGTAACTCCGAGCAGAGATGAACTGGAATCAATCTTGGGGGCGGAGATGGGTGATGATCAGGATTTAGATTTGGATATAGATTTAGATATAGTGAAGGCGGCAGAGGAATTGAAAGGTAAAGGGGTTAAGAATGTGATTGTTACTTTAGGAGAAAGAGGAATATATGTCTCTTATGGCGGGGCTGGTAATTCAAGTGAGGGAGGACAAGGAGACCCGGAGCCGGGTAAGTTTATGGCACCTTATAAAGGCGAGGTAGTGGACGTAACCGGGGCTGGAGATGCGCTGGTGGCCGGTCTGGTTTATGGAATTTTTAAAGGATATTCTATGGAAGTGGCGGCAAGATTTGGTTTGGCGGCGGCGGCTTTAACTATTTCTACAAAAGAGGCAGTAAGGAGAGATTTAAGAGAAGGATTATTGAGAAGCAGGATAGAAGAGGAGAAAGAAGAAGGGGAAGAAGGAGAGAGAGGAAGGTTATTATAAATTAATTATGAGTGTAAAAGCGAGTGGAGATAGAGAAAGATTTTTTGATTTTAAAGATGAAGTAAAAGAAGCTTTAGAAGAAGGCAAGCCGGTGGTGGCTTTAGAATCAACTTTAATATCTCATGGATTTCCTTATCCGGAAAATTTAGAGGTGGCCGAGGAAATGGAAGAGATTATACGAGGATATGGAGTTGTGCCGGCTACTATCGCCGTGATTAAGGGAAAGATAAAGGTAGGTCTGACGAGGGGCGAATTGGAATTTATGGCAACTTCTAAAGATATTTTAAAAGCCAGTAGGCGGGATTTGGCAGTGATAGCAGCAAAAGGTTTAAATGGGGCTACTACAGTAGCGGCAACCATGATGGTGGCGGAAAGGGCTGGAATAAAAGTCTTTGCAACTGGCGGCATAGGGGGAGTGCACCGGGGAGCAGAGAAGACTTTTGATATATCGGCAGATTTGCAGGAATTGGCACGAACACCGGTAGCCGTGGTGTGCAGCGGGGCAAAGGCTATACTCGATCTGTCTTTAACTTTAGAATATCTGGAGACTATGGGCGTGCCGATAATAGGTTTTAGAACTGATGAGTTCCCTGCTTTTTATTGTCGGGAAAGCGGACTAAAGGTCGATTATGTGGTAAATGATGAGGTGGAGGCGGCGAAGATAATAAGAGCTATGCAGGATTTAGAATTAGGAGGGGGAATGATTATTGCTAATCCCGTTCCTGAGGAATACGCCCTTTCAATGGAGTATATGAATGAAATAATAGAAAAGGCGGTTAGGGCGGCAGAGAAGGAAGGGGTCAAAGGAAAGAAACTAACTCCTTATTTATTGAACAAGATAAAAGAATTAACCGGAGGCAAAAGTTTGAAAACTAATATTGAGCTGGTAAAGGATAATGCCCGGGTAGCTGCAAAAATCGCTCGTGAACTGATAAAATGAACTAAAAAGTTTCCCAAAAGTGCCAGGCACTTTTGGGAAACTTTTTAGTTCATAAGATAAATTTGGTGCCAAGATTCTAATAAAGTATATGAGAAAAAATATGATATAGTATAATAAAGTTATGTAAAAAGAGCTTAATTTTCATATTGAGGTCGGTGAATTTAATGATTGGTAATGAAAAGATTAAAATTATAAAAAAAATTCTGGTAGGTGCATTTAGCCCTTATTTAATTTATATTTTTGGCTCTGCGGTAAAAAATAGAGACAGAGGAGAAAGCGATATAGATATTGCCATTCTGACCGATAGAAGAGTAGACGAGTACGAATTATTTATTCTATCTCAAAAATTAGCGGATATTTTAAAAAAAGAGGTTGATCTAATAGATTTGAATAAGGCTTCCACTGTTTTCAAAATTCAAATTATAAAAACAGGAAAATTAATCTATAATTCTAATAATCTAAAAAAAATGTATTTTCAGATGAGGACCATGAAAGATTACGCGATCTTAAATGAGGAAAGGCAAGAGGTAATAGATAAAATTAAATCAAGGGGTGCTCGAATATGATCGATGATGTAATTTTAAATAAAACAGAAATTGTTAAAAGATGTATTAGAAGAGCGAATGAAGAATATGCTCATAATCCCAAGAATCTGGAAAATTATACCAAGCAGGATTCTATTACTTTAAATATTCAGAGAGCGTGCGAAGCAATAATTGATTTAGGGATACATGTCATTGCTGAAAGAGGTTTGGGGATTCCTCAAACGAGCAGAGATACATTTGATATTTTACAAAATAATGAGATTATTAGCCATGAGATGTCCGAGCGGCTTAAAGCGATGATCGGATTTAGGAATATCGCAATACATAATTATCAAGGGCTAAATTTGAAAATAATCCAAGCAATTATAGATAAAGATCTGAAGGATTTGCTATATTTTACAGAAGTTATTTTGAAAATATAAGAAAAGTTAACCAAAGGTGCCAGGCACCTTTGGTTTCTATGAATTGAAGGATTAAATACCTAAATAAAAATATTAAATTAAGTAGTTGGTACATATTCAATGTCTGATATGCTTCACTTATGTGCAAAAGATAAAAAAGAGAAGATAAGCATATTTCGTAATCTCTTCAAAGGAAGAGAAGACGTGTTTGCTAAATATTGGATAAGTCGAAGAACTGGGAAACAGGGTTATTCTCCAGTATGTAAAAATGAGTGGATTCCTCAGATTTGTAGAAAACCGTGTGAGAAATGCGGGAATAAGGAATATGTTCCCTTAGATGATTTTTGGATCGAAAAACATTTAAGGGGAGATATTATTATCGGAATCTATCCTATTCAACTCGATGATCGAGTGAATTTTTTGGCTTTTGATTTTGATAAAGGAAATTGGCTTGAGGATTCGATAAATTTATTAAAATTTTGCCAAAGCATTGATTTGCCAGCTTATTTGGAGAGATCAAAATCAGGCAATGGCGCACATTTATGGATATTTTTTTCTCAACCGATTAGTGCAGCAAAAGTAAGAGAATTTGGATTTATGCTTTTAAAAAAGGCTGGCAGCATTGCTATTAGTGCTATTGATAGCACAAATGATATTGATGGGATAAATAAAATCTCCAATATTGATACTACTGCCAATGACTATGCAATCGACATTAGCAACACTGTTAATATTAAAAAAGATAATAGCGGATTTGACAGAATCTTTCCTAATCAGGATTTTTTACATGATGGAGGTTTGGGAAATCTTATCGCTTTGCCTTCACAATACCAAGCACGCCAAAAGGGAAATACCCTATTTCTTGATCCGGATAATAGCTGCACACCTTATATTAATCAATGGAATCTCTTAAGCAATATTAGAAGAATTAGTGAAATTGATATTGATCTATTTATTGACAAATTTTCGGAAGACACCCTTTCACATTTTTCAGCATCTCTATCTAAATCTCCACCTCAATCATCACTTCGAGATGCATCACAATCTTTGCAACCATCTATATCGGAAAAAGGATCTCTAAAAATTATCATTTCCAATTACCTTTCAATTCCCATAAAAGATACAGATGAAGTGTTTTATCAATTTTTAAGAAAAAATTTAGTCATACATAATCCTATTTTTTATGATAAAAAGGCGAAGGGGTTTTCTACCTGGGATACTCCTAAAATGATATATTGTATAAATTCTAAAGGCGGCAATTATATCATCCCGCGAGGATTTTTGAAAAACATAGAAAGAAATTTGTTTCAAAAATCGATACCATTTCAAATTGAAGATAAAAGTATTAAAACTCCTAACCGGGCATTTAAATGTAGAATCAAGATTTATAATTATCAAAAAAAGGCTTTGCAGGAAATATTGAAGAATAATATGGGCATTCTGGAAGCTCCTCCAGGATATGGGAAGACTATAATTGCTTTATCAACCTTAACCTATAGAAAACAGAGGAGTTTAATTATTGTTCATACCAAGGAATTGTTAGTTCAATGGATTCAGAAAATCGGAGATGTTTTGGGAATAGAAAAAGGTGATGTTGGAATAATTGGGGGAGGAAAGGAAAAGATTGGAAAGAAGATCACTGTAGCTACCTATCAATCACTTGTCAGAAAGGACTTAAAAATATTAGTTGACAAAATAGGTTATCTTATTGTCGATGAATGTCATAGAGTACCGGCAAATACATTCCAAAAAGTAGTAAAAAAATTCAAAGCCAGATATCTATTAGGTTTAACTGCTACTCCTTTTAGAAAAGATAAGTTGCAAAAATTAATGTTTCTCTATATGGGTGAAATCATTCATAGAATCGACCCAGATAAAATTTCTAGTGAACTAAAGGGGGTTGATAGTATCTTAGAAATAAGACATACAGATTTTTATCCAACTTTTGAAAAAGTTAAAAAATATAAGAAGGTTATTGAAGCACTGATAAAAGATGAGAATCGGAATAATCTTATTGTGAAGGATATTATCGGTGAATATTCTTTAGATAAAAGTATTCTTGTATTAACTGGAAGAAAAGGACATTGTTTAGAAATGTCCCAAAGATTAGGACGAAAAAGTAAACATTCTATATTAACCGGAAATTTATCTCCAAAAGCACGAGGAGAAATATTGAAAGATTTCAAGGACAAAAAAATAAGGGTGTTAATTGCTACCGGACAATTAATAGGAGAAGGAATTGACCTTCCTTTTTTAGATACATTATTCTTGGTATTTCCCACATCTTCAAAGACAAGATTAATCCAGTATATAGGGAGAGTACAAAGAAAAAATAAAGGTAAATCAATATCAAAAATTTACGATTATTATGATCAGTATGTTTCTGTTTTAAATATAATGTTTCAAAAGAGAAAAAAGATTTATGAAAAATTAGGAATAAAACAAATAAAACCAGATAATAAAGTATAAAAGTTGCCCAAAGGTGCCTGGCACCTTTGGGCAACTTTTTTAAAAGAAAAGTGCCGGGATCCTAATTTTAGGAAGTATTTTTCTGTAAAAGAAGG
>JAHJOY010000306.1 GCA_018819665.1 bacterium | reverse complement strand
TATATGTTAATATATAATAAAATAGTGGAATTTGGGGAATTTATATGGAAATAGTTATTGTTGGTGCAGGTCCTGCAGGATGCTATACGGCACAATTGTTGAAGAAATATGGTTTTAAAACCAGGATAATTGAAGAGCATCGAGAGGTGGGAAAACCAGTTAGGTGTGCCGGGCTGGTGGGAAGACAAGTTTTTGAAAATACCCTACTTCCTCTTTCTGAAAGCTCTATTATTAATCGAATTAATGGAGCTTTATTTTGTTACAGAGATGATAATTTTCAAATCAAGAGAGAAGGCGTAGCTTATGTAATTGATCGTGAGAAGTTTGATAAAAATTTAAGCCGAGGCTTGGAGGTAGAATGCGGAAAGAAGTTAATAGAGATAAAGAAGGAAGGGTCTGGTTATATACTTAAGACTGATGTTGAGGATATTTATGCCGATTTAGTGATTGGAGCTGATGGAGCAAGCTCTCAGGTGAGAAAATTCATAAATATCAATAGAAATAATGGGAAAGATGATAAGAAAGATAAGAAGAGAGACAGAGTAAAATTGTATGCAGGGGTCCAGTATAGAATAAAATTAGATAAGGAATTAACCTCTCCATCAATTGCCCAGGTACATCTTCGTGAAGGTATTCCTTTTTTTATCTGGATTATTCCGGAAGGTGATAATATCATCCGTTTAGGGGTTATTTCGAAAAATTGCCGTAAAGATTTAGAGCAGTTTATGGAAGACTTTAGAGTTAAAGGTGAGATTATTGAAAAATTAGCCGGAATATTTTTACTAGGATTGACTCAAAATTTTTATAAAAATATTGCTTTAGTAGGAGATGCTGCCTGTCAGGTAAAGCCCTTAACCGGTGGAGGGATATATTATGGACTGAAATCAGCAGAGCTTTTGGCAGAGTGTGTTAGAGAAGGAAAATTAGGTGAATATGATAAAAGATTGAAAAAAAAATTTGGGAGAGAGATTAAGTTTGGCTTAAAAGGTCGGCAAATTTATGAAAAATTGAACAATAATGAATTAGAGGAAATATTTTTAATATTTAAAAAGAATGCAGGATTTATCGAGAAGATGGCTGATTTCGAAAATCATTCTAAGATTTTTATAGAGGCGTTTAAGAATCCGAAAATATTTATGGAAGCCGGGAAGATTTTTGGGAGGAATATTGGGAAGATATTATTTTAAGAGGAATAATAAAGAAGAAGAGAAGAGGAAGAGGAGGGAGAAATTAAATTGAAATCAATTATTCTTTGTGCCGGGAAAGGTACTCGCCTTAGACCGCTTACCCACACCAGTGCCAAACATTTAATCCCCATTGCCAATAAACCGGTATTGTTTTACGCTATAGAGGCGATTAAGGATTGCGGAATAAAAGATATCGGCATAATAATTGGAGAGACCGGAGAGGATATAAAGAGTGAGCTTAAAGAAGGCGATAAATGGGGAGTGAGCATTTCTTATATCGAACAGAAGGAAGCCCTGGGGCTGGCTCATGCGGTATCAGTAGCGCGTGATTTTTTAGGGGAAGAAAAATTTTTAATGTATTTGGGAGATAACCTCCTGAAGAACGGGGTAGAAAACTATGCCAATAAATTTATTCAAGGAAATTATAACGCCTTTGTGTTATTGACTGAGGTAGACAACCCGAGGCAATTTGGAGTGGCTGAGCTGGAAGGGGGAAGAGTAGTACAGGTAGTGGAAAAACCTAAAGAGCCGGTCAGTAATTTAGCTTTAATTGGAGTCTATTTTTTTGATAAAAATGTTCATCAGGCCATTAAAAACATAAAACCCTCTGCCCGGGGGGAACTGGAGATTACCGATGCCATTCAGTGGATGATCGATCAAGGCTATAAAGTTGGAGCTGAAGTTATTAAGGGCTGGTGGAAAGATACAGGTAAACCGGATGATATTTTAGAAGCCAATCGCTTAATTTTAGAAGATATTGAGAGAGATGTTGGTGGGGCGAAAGTGGATGAGAAGTCTCAGATTTTAGGAAGGGTAAAAATCGGAAAAGGGTCAGAGATTATAAATTCTAAGATAGTAGGCCCGGTAATAATAGGAGAAAGGGTGAAGGTGGTTGATTCCTATATCGGTCCCTTTACTTCCATTTCTGAGAGAGTAGAAATAAGAAAGAGTGAAATCGAGTGCAGCGTAGTTTTAGAAGAGAGCAAACTGGAATATATAAAGGGACGAATGCAAAGATGCCTGATCGGAAAAGGCGTGGAAATTTACCACTCTAAAGACCTACCTCGGGTGTACGAGTTCACCTTAGGCGACCACAGCAAAGTCGGCCTATTATAGAGATGAAAAGTTTCCCAAAGGTGCCTGGCACCTTTGGGAAACTTTTTTAGAAAGAAGTGCCAAAGGTGATGTAGATATCATATCCGTGGGGGTCGGTCAGGGCTTTGGCTGCCCCTAACCTTAAGGTAAAGGGTGAATCGTATTGGTAATTAAAATCTGCTTTTAGTTCTGCTCCGATACTTGATTTAAAATCCTGCCAGATAGAATTAATTTCATTTTCTTCATTGGTTTTATTTATATTTACGCTGGAACTGGAACTGGAACTGGAGCTGGAGCTTTCCCAGGCATTTCCTATATCGACAAAGAAGGCACCCGAAAGTCTTTCCAAAAAGATGTAGAAGGGACCAAGTTTAAGGCTGTGCTCGATGTTGGCCAGGGGGAAGCGATATTCCAAGCTGGTTAAGATAAGATTGTTCCCTTCAAGGGTGGCAGGTTTATAACCCCGTAGAGAGAAGGTATTCACATCAGTATTACTAAGATTATCCGCTGAATAATTACCTCCCAATTTAAATTTTTCTCCATCTAAACCTGATTCTAATATGCTTGAAGAGCTGGTGCCGGCTACCAGGCGAAGAGCCAGGACCTGATGAAGGGGAGGCAGGGGAATAAATTTTCTACCATCAAAGATTAATTTATCAAAAGTATAATCACCGCCCAGGGCTTTATCGGCATGTTCGTAGGTTAAGGAGAAGGATTGACCTTGTTCTAGGCTGATAGAGAATCCATATTTTTCCGTATCAGAATAGGAGTAGCCTAATTTTAGACTGGTGATTTTTTGCGGGTCGGTATTTAAGAGAGATGACGCATTGGAAGTGGCAGAAGAGAATTTTTCATATTGATACCCGAGAGAAAAGATCTGCCTGTAAGGGCGCGAATTTGTGGTGGAGGCAGTCTGTCCTTTAAATGGGAAATAAATATTTATGCCGGTTTCCCTTTCTTCCCACCAGGAGGTCGGGGAGTTTAAAATAGCATTTCCAGATAGATAAAGATTAACAATAGGAAGGTGGCTATAATTATAATAATTGAAGTTGTAAGATAGACTATTATTGAATATCCCATAAGTAACGCTTAAGGGTAGAGAATAAAATCCCAGTACATCTTCCAATTCAGCTGAAAAACCAATTCCCAGGTCGCTTTCAGTAAGCCGGGCAGCGGTGGGGATCCAGTAGGTGGGCGGCCAGAAGGAGGTTAAAGGATGGTAAGGGTGGATCTGGTAATTATTTTTAGAAATAGAAGAGGTATTTAGGTCTTTATTGAATTGTTGTTCTGCCATAGCCATAATTTGGGGCTCAACACATTCTATCTCTATTTCTGTCCACTGGTTGGGGTTTGAGTTCGGGTCCACTTTCATAAGGTGTAGTTCGTATCCGGTGGCGTGATAGGAAATAAAGGCTAGCTGGGTGCCATCGGGAGAGATGGCGGGCTGAAATGCCCCACCCAGGACATTGGTTACCTGATAGAGTTTTTTATCGGGGAGCGAAAAGGCAAAAATATTATAAATCCCGGTGCGGTCAGAGGAGAAGAAAAGATATTGGCCATCGGGAGACCAACAAGGGCTAAGGTCAATAGATTTATCTTGAAAGATAGGCTGAAGAGTAAAATTACCGATATTACTGGGGTTAAGATTGTTAGTGCTAAGATTGTCGGGATTATGATTTAAAATATATATATCCTGATAACCCTGGCGCCAGGCAGAAAAGGCTATCCTGTCCCCTTTGGGAGACCAGGAGGGTTGATATAATTGGGTACCATCTCGAAAGTCTGTTAGATAAACCATGTCTTCTTTGGTAATTAGTGTATAGGTGGGCTGGTTTTCATTAATCGATGAGTTTGGGGAAGGTAAATTAATTAGGGCTAAATTATTTGTTCCTGATTGATTAATTACTGCCACGATTTGAGGATTTTCCGGGTCAGGTGACCAGCTGGGATCACGAGCCCGCAGCCCTTCAGAAAGGCGGGTCTCTTTTTCTGTTTTCAAGTCGAATAAATAAAGGTCATAAAATTTATAAAATTGCTCATAGTCGTCTAATTTAGCATAAATTATTTTAGAACCGTCCGCAGAGAGGCTAAAAGAAGAATCTCGGCCATAAGTTCTTCTAATTAAAGGTTCGTTTTTAATAGAACGAGGTGTCAAGGGAAGAGAAGGGCTTAAAGAGTCGATAATTTGAATAAACGGATAGGAATGGGGAGTATAAACTCTGACTGCTATTTTATCTCCTTCGGGGGTGGAAAGCCAGCGAGGATAATCGACCCAATAATGATATTTAGTTAATTGCTGAGAAGGAGTAAGATTTTTTTGAGAGAGAATTTTTTGCACCTGGAGTTGATATTTTTCTTTTAAGCTATTTTTCCAGCTTTGATACAGTTCTTCCAGGTTCAGGCCTGTCGTCTTTTTTACGGCATAGTTAAATCCTAAATAGGGATATTCACAGAATATTTCACTCATGGCAATTACTTTATCTTCACCGTATTTTTGAGCTATAAAGTGAATAAGGGATTGGCCATAGATATAGGGTGCAGTGCCGCCAGGCCAGGAAGTAAGATAATAACCGCTTATCTGATCAAGGGTGTTAAATTGGTCTTCCAGGGCGGCCATACGAAGATACATATCGTAGCGAGAATCAATACCTCGGCCTCCGGCGGTAAATTTTGTTTCATTATAAACTGCTAATCCCTCGGTTGACCAGATGGGCTGGAGGGCATTAGGAGTGAGTATCTGACCAAATAGGGCGCGCAGGGCGGTAGTGGGCCCGGCAGTCATCTCAAAATGAGCTAGGTGAGTGTATTCGTGAGTGATTACCATTTTGAGCCAGCTTTTAAATTTAATATCAAAGGATTTGGCTGTGGGGGCGGTCAGGGAAAGGCGAATCACTCGATGAGGAAAAGAAGAGGCAAAACCCAGGGCGTAATCAGAAAAATCTTCTATAATTATAGCTATCTTTTGCAGGTGGTGATGTTTGTTAGGTGAGCCGAGCTGGGCATTAACCTGGCGGTAGGTTTCCTCAGCGATATCAGCTATCTGTTGGGCTATTTCCTTAATATTACTACTGTTGCTGTTATTGTTGATAATATTCGAATTACTATTACTATTATGATCAGATATTTTAATCTCGTTTAGATAAAAATAAACCGAAAAATGAGCACTCTCCAAAACCTGCCAATTTAAGCCGGGGTCATAGCGAACAGCTTCCACACTCATAACTAATGGCGAATATATTACTAAAATTATTATAATAATCTTCATTAATGGAGTTTTGATCTATGAGAATTTTCCTAATCTTTTTGGTTTTCTTGGTCTTACTTCCCTTAGCGATAAGGCCGATAGAATT
>JAHJOY010000305.1 GCA_018819665.1 bacterium | reverse complement strand
CTGTTTATGTCCCCTCTTTTTTGATTGATAGCATAAAACTGACTGTAATCTAAAATATTTGACTCAGCTTTTAAAGGTAAAATCTTTAATTTATCCTTTAAACTTCCCCAATTCTCTTCTTATTCCTTTCTCCCAATTTTGACACTTGCAGGTAATTTAACCATTTAGCTGCCTCAAAGTATTATAAAATAAGCATTTTGTCCTTTAGCTTCAGAAATTGTAGTGAAGATAATAATACTGATTAAATCTTTATAGAATGTTATTATACTATAGTGTATAATTATTTAAGGACAAAAGTGAGTTTTAAATTTTAATTATAGTTGTAGTTTTATAAAAGGTGTTGTAAATGACGGAGAGATTTAATTTAGTATCTGATTATCCCCCTCAAGGAGACCAGCCCCATGCTATAAAAAAATTGGTAGAGGGTATACGTAATGGTTACAAATATCAAACTTTACTGGGAGTAACTGGTTCAGGGAAGACTTTTACTATGGCAAATGTAATTCAAAAAGTTCAATTACCCACTCTGGTTATTTCACACAATAAAACCTTGGCTGCTCAATTGTGCAGTGAGTTTAGAAGATTTTTTCCTGATAACGCTGTTGAATATTTTGTAAGTTATTATGATTATTATCAACCTGAAGCTTATATTCCGAGAACAGATACTTATATAGAGAAAGATTCCTCCATAAACGAAGAAATTGATCGTTTAAGACTCTCTGCTACCAGTTCCCTCTTGGAAAGAAGAGATGTGATTATTGTTGCCAGCGTATCTTGTATATACGGGTTAGGTTCTCCTACAGATTATCAAGAATTAGTATTAAAAATTAGTAAGAACGAAATTTTCAAAAGAGATAATATTTTAGAAAGGCTTATAAACATACACTACGAGAGAAATGATATTGATTTTCACCGTGGATGTTTTAGAGTTAGAGGAGATGTAATTGAAATATTTCCTTCCTACTTAGAATATGCCTTTCGTATAGAATTATGGGGTGATAAAATAGAAGCAATTTTCGAGATAGACCCTCTAACCGGAAAAGTTATAAAGAGAAAAGATAAATTGATAGTTTATCCTGCAAAACACTTTGTTACTACTAAAGATAAATTAGAAAAAGCGATTTTATCTATTGAAGAAGAATTAAGAGAAAGATTAAAATATTTTAAAAAAGAGGGAAAGCTCTTAGAGACTCAAAGATTAGAACAAAGAACTAAATATGATTTAGAAATGTTAAAAGAAGTGGGATATTGCAGTGGAATTGAGAACTATTCTCGTCATATTAGCGGAAGAAAATCAGGAGAACCCCCGGCAACTCTGTTAGATTATTTTCCTTCTGATTTTATGATGTTTATTGACGAATCCCACGTTACTATTCCTCAATTAAGAGGTATGTTTGCGGGCGATAAGTCTCGAAAGGATAGTTTGGTAGAATATGGTTTTCGTCTACCTTCTGCCTATGATAATAGACCACTGTATTTCAAAGAAATAGAAAATTATATGGATAAAGTTATCTTCGTTTCAGCAACCCCAGCTAAATATGAATTAGAAAGAAGTAAGCAAACAGTTGAACAGATTATCAGACCCACAGGATTAGTTGACCCGGAGATAATTTTAAAACCGGCAAAAAATCAGATTGATAGCTTGATAGCAGAAATAAAAAAAAGGACGGAAAAAAAAGAGAGAGTATTAGTGACTACTTTAACTAAAAGAATGGCTGAAGATGTAGCTGAGTATTTGGAAGAAATTAATATAAAAGCAAAATATCTTCACTCAGAGATTAAGACTTTGGAAAGGATTAACATTTTAAAGGATTTAAGATTAGGTAAATTTAATGTATTAGTAGGAGTTAATCTTTTAAGAGAAGGATTAGACCTCCCAGAAGTATCTTTAGTAGCTATTCTGGATGCAGACAAAGAAGGTTTTTTAAGGTCAGAAACCTCTTTAATTCAGACTATGGGGAGAGCAGCAAGAAACATAAACGGCACAGTTATTTTGTATTGCGAAAATATTACTGGGTCGATAAGAAGGGCAGTGGAAGAAACTAATCGAAGAAGGGAAATACAATTAGAATATAATCGTAAATACCAGATAACTCCCAAAACTATAACTAAGACGGTAGAAGAATTTGCTATTATTAAAAACATAAATAATTTCGAAGATTTTTCTACTGTTAACGAAGAACAAGAAAAGTACTTAAGTCAGAATAATTTATGGTTATTGATAAAATCTTTGGAAAAAGAGATGAAGCAAGCAGCAAAAAACTTAGATTTTGAAAGAGCGGCCTTGTTGAGAGATGAGATAAGAAGATTAAAAAAAGAGAAAACTTTATTCGGGGAAATAAAATAGTGAATAGTCGTTAGTGAATAGTGAATAGTGAAGAAAAGAGGGTAGCAATATGTAGGGGCACGATGAATCGTTCCAACTCGTTCCAACACAGCACGCTGTGTTGCTACAATTACTGGCTAATTAAAATTGACCGGGTAACTTGCTGATTATTAAATTGAATTTAATTGGTAAATTGGTCAATAGGTCAATAGGTAAATTGTAAACACTTGCATCTTACATTTGTACTAACGACTAATTCAGAGGAGAGAAAATAAGTGGTTCAGACTAAGATAATAATTAAAGGAGCACGAGAACATAATCTAAAGGATATTAATTTGGAGATACCCAGAAACAAATTAATTGTAATTACCGGGTTGAGCGGTTCTGGTAAATCTTCTTTAGCTTTTGATACGATTTATGCAGAAGGTCAGAGAAGATATATTGAATCTTTGTCTTCTTATGCTCGTCAATTTATGGAAAGAATGAAAAAACCTGACGTGGATTACATTGAAGGATTATCACCAGCGATTTCAATTGATCAGAGAAAAGCAAGTAAGAATCCTCGCTCTACAGTAGGTACCGTAACGGAAATTTATGATTATTTACGGTTACTTTTTGCCCGGATTGGAATACCTCATTGTCCGCAGTGCGGTAGACGGGTTAGCAAGCAGACGGTCGAGCAGATGGTTGATCAAATTTTAAATTTGTCCCCGGGAACAAAAATACAAGTTTTAGCCCCGATAATTCGCTTCAAAAAAGGTGAACACAAACAAATATTAGAAGATATTCAAAAAAAGGGATTTGTTCGGGTAAGAGTTGATGGAAATACTTTTGAAGTAGAAGAGGATATAAAAATCGATAGGTATAAAAATCATAATATAGAAGTTGTAGTAGACAGGTTAATAGTAAATCCTGAAATAAAGACTCGTTTGGCTGGTTCTATCGAAACTGCTTTAAGTTTAAGTGAAGGAATAGTAGTAATTGATATAGAAGGTGGTAAAGAAAAGATGTTTAGCGAGCATTTTTCTTGTCCCAGCTGTGGAATTAATTTACCAGAAATTGCTCCCCGAATCTTTTCATTTAATAATCCTTATGGAGCCTGTCCTGCTTGTGGTGGTTTAGGTTTTAAAATGGAATTTGACCCTGAATTAATTGTACCGGATAAGAACAAATCTGTACTTCAGGGTGCCTTAGTTCCCTGGGGAGAGGTTAAAGGAAAATATTTATATCACATATTAAAGGGGTTAGCCGATTTTTATGGTTTCAGCCTTAATACACCTTTTGTTAAATTAAAACCTGAATTTCAGGAGATTATATTATACGGCTCGGGAGGAATAAAGATACCCTTTAAATATCAGAATGATGAACAATCTACCTATTGGACTCATGAAAATTCTTTTGAGGGAGTAATTAATAATTTAAAAAGAAGATATCGAGAAACTAAATCAGAATATATTCGCTCAGAGATACAAAAGTTTATGAATATTGGACCCTGTCCCTCTTGCGAGGGTAAAAGACTTCGTCCAGAAAGCTTAAATGTTACTATTGATGGTTTCTCTATAGCGGATATTGCTGAGAAATCTATCAAATGGAATTATAATTTTTTTGAAAAATTAAGATTAAATGAAAGAAGAAGGGTTATTGCCGGTCAAATTTTAAAAGAGATAAAAAATAGATTAAGTTTTTTAAGTAATGTAGGTTTAGATTATCTAACCTTATCGCGTTCATCTTCTACATTAGCTGGAGGAGAAAACCAGAGAATTCGTTTAGCTACCCAGATTGGCTCGAGCTTAACTGGAGTACTTTACATTTTAGATGAACCGAGTATTGGCTTACATCAAAAAGATAATTGTAAACTTTTGCAGACTCTTATAAAGCTAAGAGATTTAGGGAATACGGTGATAGTAATTGAACATGATGAAGCTACAATGAGAATTGCAGATTACATTGTGGATCTTGGACCTGGAGCAGGGATACACGGTGGATATTTAGTAGCGAAGGGTAGCATTAAAGATATTATAAAAAATAAGAAGTCTATTACTGGAAAATATCTGAGCCACTTCAGTAAAATTAATATCCCCTCCAGAAGAAGAAAGGGTAATGGGAAACATTTAAAGATTTACGGAGCTCGCCAGTACAATTTAAAAAATATTGATGTATCTATTCCTTTAGGTACACTTACTTGTATTACTGGAGTATCTGGTTCCGGGAAAAGTACTTTGGTCGAGGAGACCTTGTATAAAGCTTTAATCAAAAAAATATATCAGAGCAGAGTTCATCCTGGTGATTATGATAAGATTGAAGGAATAGAAAATATTGATAAAGTGATAATTATCGATCAATCACCCATAGGTAGAACTTCTCGCTCTAATCCTGCTACTTACACCGGGGCCTTTACTCCGATTAGAGAAATATTTTCCAGGACAAAAGAAGCTAAAATTAGAGGTTATAAGGCGGGTAGATTTAGCTTTAATGTAAAAGGTGGAAGATGTGAGGCCTGTCAGGGTGGAGGGATAGTAAAGATTGAAATGTATTTTTTACCTGATGTATATATACCCTGTGAAGTTTGTAAAGGCCAAAGGTTCAATCGTGAAACTTTGGATATAAAATATAAGAGTAAAAATATAGCTCAGGTGTTAGATATGACCGTTGAAGAGGCCCTGGGATTTTTTGCAGCAATCCCTATGATAAAAAGAAAATTACAAACTTTATATGATGTAGGATTAGGATATATAAAATTAGGACAATCCGCCACCACTATATCCGGTGGTGAAGCGCAAAGAGTGAAATTGGCTAAAGAATTAAGCATTAAAAGTACAGGAAGAACCACATACCTTTTAGACGAGCCTACCACTGGTCTGCATTTTGATGATGTAAAAAAATTACTCAATGTTTTAGATAGGTTAGTAGAAGCCGGGAATACAGTTATGGTAATTGAACATAACTTAGAAGTAATTAAATCAGCAGATCATATTATTGATCTTGGTCCGGGAGGTGGAGAAGAGGGCGGAAGAGTTGTGGCCGAGGGAACTCCTGAAGAAATAGCGTACAATAAGAATTCATTTACTGGAGAATTTTTAAAAAAAGTATTAAATTAGTAGGGGCAGATCTTGTGTCTGCCCGTAATGGGTAATGTATGATAAGTAATATGTAGGGGTGCGAGGCATCGTGCCCAAGTTAAACAAAAGATAATAAAACAGGAAGGGCACAATTCATTGTGCCCCTTGTATAACCACTAACTAATATAATCGGTAAATCGGTAAATCGGTAAATTGGAGAATCAGTTAATTATGGATATTAAATCGAAGATAAGCAAATTACCTGAAACAAGTGGAGTTTATTTTTTTAAAGATAAAAAAGGAAAAGTAATATATGTAGGGAAGGCCAATTCCTTAAAAAGTAGAGTTTCTTCTTATTTTAGTAGTTCTTCCCAACAGTCTCCAAAGATAAATAAGATGATAAAAGAGATCGTAAGTGTTGAATATATACCCACTTCTTCTGAAATAGAAGCACTTATCTTGGAAAGTAAAATGATTAAAAGCAACAGTCCTTACTATAATACTCAATCGAAAGATGATAAGAGTTATCCCTATATTAAAATTACTTTAGAGAGAGACTTTCCTCAAATATTATTTTACAGAAAAATAAATCGAAAGATAAAAGAAGGTAAAGCTTTATATTTTGGCCCTTTTGTGGATACAAATGCCACACGGGTTGTTATAAAATTATTAAGGCAAGTTTTTAAAATTAGGGGATGCAGAAAAAAAGATTTAAAGAAGACGAAAATTTGCTTAGATTACCAGATTGGTTTGTGTTCAGCGCCTTGTGCGAATATGATTAGTAAAACAGAGTACCGAAAAAGAATAAGAGAAATTTGCTTGTTTTTGGCAGGGAAACAAAAAAGATTATTAAATGGTCTTTATCGAGAAATGAAAGAAGCTTCCCATAATCTAAATTACGAAAAAGCTGCCAAAGTAAGAGATAAAATAAAATCAATTGAAGCAATTTTAAAGGGTCAGGAAATAAACATATTTAGAAAAAATAATGAAAATGGTTATTTATTGAAAAAGATAGAAGAAGTAGAAGAAGATGAAATTAAGAAGGGCCGGAAAGCAGTTATAGATTTAAAAGATAAATTAAACTTAAAAAAATTACCAGAAAGAATTGAAGCATTCGATATCTCAAATATTCAGGGAAAATTATCCGTTGGTTCTTTAGTTGTTTTTGAGGAAGGACAGCCAAAAAAGAAAAATTACCGAAGGTTCAGAGTAAAAAGAGTTAAAGGAATTGACGATTATGCCATGTTGCAAGAGGTAACAGAGAGAAGATATAAAAGATTATTATCTGAGGGCAAAAGATTACCTGATTTAGTCCTTGTTGATGGAGGAAAAGGTCAGCTCAGTGAAGTAAAAAAAATATTAGACAGTTTGAATCTTGAATTACCAATAATAAGTATTGCCAAAAAAGAAGAAGAAATATTTAAAACGGGGGTTCATCAACCGATAATATTGCCTTCTAATTCGGAAGCACTTTTTTTACTGCAAAGAATAAGAGATGAGGCCCATAGATTCGCGGTGACTTATCACAGAAGGATTAGAAGTAAAGAATTGCGTAATTCAAAGTTAGACCTTATCCCAGGAATTGGTGCTAAACGGAAAAGATTATTATTAGAACACTTTAAAAGCATAGAAGAGATAAAGAATGCTTCCAAGGTTGACATAAGAAAAATACCAGGATTTGGAGATAAAATTGCCGAAAAAATTAAAACAGTTATGGGGGTAAGAAGATGATATTAAATTTTGAAGAAAAAAGACCAATAATTAGCGAAGAAGCCTTTGTTGCAAAAAATGCTACTGTAATTGGAGAAGTTATAATCGGAAAATGCTCCAGTATTTGGTATAATGTAGTATTAAGAGGTGATATAGCTCACATTAGTATAGGAAATAATACCAGCGTTCAGGATGGCAGTATTGTTCATTGTGATGTAGGAGTTCCTACTATAATAGGAAACAATGTTACCATAGGTCATAATGTAATGCTTCACGCGTGTAAGATTGGAGATAATTCTTTGATAGGGATAGGGGCAATTGTGCTTAATGGTGCAGAAGTAGGCGAAGGAGCCATAGTGGGAGCTGGGGCAATAGTAACCCCGAGGACTAAAATACCACCGTTTACCATGGCTTTAGGTGTACCAGCGAAGGTAGTGCGCAGTCTTTCAGAAGAAGAAATTGAGAATTTAAAAAAACACGCTCTGGATTATGTTGAGTTAATGAAAAGATATTAAAAAAGTATCGAGTATCGAGTGAATAAAATAGCAATGTTTAATATGCAGGGGTAGACCTTATGTCTACCCGTAATATGTGTATGTTGTTGTAGGGGCACGATGCATCGTGCCCACAGGAAAAGCAGTAATATAAGAAGGGCACAATTCATTGTGCCCCTGAATTCTAGTTTTTTACTCGATACGCAATACGCAATACGAATTACTATTCACTAACGACTAACGACTATTCACTATAGACTAACCACTAATTTATTTGTAAAATATAAAAAAAAGTGTGTATAATAAGAAAAGCAAAATTTTTAAAAATATCAAGATAATTTTTTATAATTGTTATCAACTATAATTATAATTGAATAACGTGCTAATTGGTGAATTGGTTAATTGGAGAATCGGTCGATTGGTTAATCGGTGAACCTGTGAATTGGAGAATTGGCAAATTGGTGAATTGGAGAATTGATTTATTGATTAATTGGAAGGTGAAGACTTATGAAACATAAATCAGTTGCTGACAGTGCTTATGAAATATTAATTAAACATAAAAAGCCATTACATTATCGCCAAATTACTAAAGAGTTAACAAAAATAAGACCATTAAAGGTCAAAGAACCCTATTATGCTGTAAATGCCTCTATGAGCGGAGATAAAAGATTTATGAGGATAAAAAGAGGAGTATGGGGTTTAGTGAAATGGCAATATAAAGATGCAAACATTAAGTATTCTCTCACCAGTTACTGTTTGAAAGACGGTACCATGTTTTTAACCAGTTATATGAGGCCATTTTTCCCGAAAGAAGAAAATGCCGTTGAAATTACCTTTATAGACAAAGAAGGAAATGAAATAGAAGCAATAGTGAATAATGTTTCAAACTATATAGTGGGATTAAAAGAATGGTATAAAAAGAAAAAATTAAAGATAAATGATGTTGTTTTTGTTGGCCTTATTGACTATGATAGAAAACGATATTTTTTGGTAACGGAAGATGAGACTAAGATGGAACCTCAGGATGATTTAAGTGAAAAAATTTTTAAAATATTGCAAGAAGCATGCCACCCTCTAACTTATAAAGAGATTTGCGAAAGGGTATTAGAGGTAGAAGTAAACGAAGAAAATTTATTTTCTAAATATATTGATAATATTTTGAGGAAAGACTTCCGATTTATCGAAGAGAAAGAAGAAATGTGGGGTCTCTTTGATTGGTTGAGTGAAATTAAAAAACTGCAATTAAGGCTGATAAGTTCTGAAGATAACGAAAGTCTTAAAAAATTACTTCAAAAAGTGTTTGAATTTTTGGGTTTTGAAACTTCTATTGTATTAGAAGGACAGGTATCTTTTATTTTAGCAAGAGCATTATTAGATTATAAAACATACAATTTAATTGTTGATGCAAAGTTATCAGATAAAAAAAACGAAAAAATACAAAAGTATGAACATTGGAACGAGTTGAGCAAGGTAAAAGAGGAAACAAAATCAGATTATTCGGTAATTATTTCTCCGGATTTCGATTATGATAAACTAAGCCGAAAAACAGATAAGAACAAAGTTATATTGTTTGAGCTGAGGTGGTTATGCAATCTTATAGAAGAACATGATAAATTACCTTTTGCTTTAAGTAATTTGGAATCAATTTTTTTAGCAGATAATTCTATTGAGAATAATATTTTTCAATTATTTGAAAAAAGAAAAATACTTTATAACAAAATAAAACTGATTAATATCATTATTAATTTATTACACGAGAATAGTGGCAAAAAACTTTATCTTAATGTAGAGTCGCTAACTAAAATCATTAATCAAAGAACTGACGCATATATTGGGTTTACAAGAGTGCAAGAATATGAAGTAGAAGAAATTACTAAAATATTTTCTTTGGAGCCATTTAATATAATACAAAAAACCGAAATGGGAAGCATTATATTAAACTTTAAACCGGAATTAGCAAAAGAAAGATTAAATAAAGCAATTGGGGAAATATTTTAGTATATCGTATATCGTATATCGTATTTCGTGAAGAAAATGGAAGCCAAATTAGTATATAGTATGTAGTATATACAGTATAAGAAAATAAAAGAAAAAGAAGTAGGAAGCATATTGCATAGAGTAATTTATCCTATACGATATACGATATACGAGATACGAGATAGAGAAGGAGTAAAATTGTGAAAATAAAATGGTTAGGGCATTCTTCGTTTTTAATTGAATCTGAAAGAGGAATTAAAATTATCACTGATCCTTTCGATGAAACTCTTGGCTATAAACTCCCTCGGATTAAAGCAAATATTATTACCGTTAGTCACGAACACTTTGACCATAATTATGTGAGAGGAGTAAAAGGAAGGCCGGTAGTTTTTAAAGGTCTGGTAAGTAGAGAATCACATAAAATGGAATTTAGAGGAATATCATCTTATCATGATAGCGTTTACGGGGGACAGAGGGGACCAAATACTATATTTGTTATAAAGGCTGATGGATTAAACTTGTGTCACTTAGGTGATTTAGGACATATTTTAAATTCTGATAAATTAGCCGAGATAGGTAAAGTAGATATTCTTTTTATTCCTGTGGGTGGATTGTATACTATAAATAGCAGTCAAGCCACTCAGATAATTGAAGACATTAAACCTAAGATAACAGTTCCTATGCATTATAAAACCGAGGCTATTAAATTCTCTATAGACCCAGTGGAAGTATTTCTGTCAAATAAAGATAATGTACAAAGATTAGAATCGAGTGAGTTCGAAATAACAGTGGATACATTGCCCAAAAATACTCAAATTTATGTTTTACAATATGAGTAATATATAGTAAGAAAGCGAAAAACGAAAAGCGCAAAACGTAAAACTATAACTAAAAACTTAAAATTAAATTATAAAAGATGCTATATGTTATTATTTAGTTAGAATAATGGCATTTTAAGCTATTTAGCAAAAGATGCACTTAAGATACATTTCTTTTAGTTATAATGAAAAGGTAATTTAGACAAACTAAGTTTTGAATTTTGAATTATGGTTTTTCGCTTTTAGCTTTAACTTTTTAGTTTAATAAAGGGATTGCCACGCTCTGATAAATCAGAGCTCGCAATGACTAATGGCTATTTACTAACTGACTAATTTAATAAATAATTAAAAGAGGAAATTTATGACAAAATATATTTTTATTACAGGAGGAGTAGTTTCATCTTTGGGTAAAGGTATTTCTGCTTCTTCTATCGGAAGGATATTGAAAAGCAGGGGTTTAAATATTTCCATACAGAAGATAGATCCTTACATAAATGTTGATGCCGGAACTATGAATCCTTATCAACATGGTGAAGTATTTGTCACCGAAGATGGAGCGGAGACAGATTTAGATTTAGGACATTATGAGAGATTTATTGATACAAATTTATCTAGTTATAATAATATGACTACCGGGAAAATCTATAGTTCTGTAATTTCCAAAGAAAGAAGAGGAGATTTTTTAGGGGCCACTGTTCAGGTGATACCTCATATAACTGATGAGATTAAATCTACCATTAAAAATATTTCCCAAAATAAAAAAGAAAAAATGGATGTAGTAATCGTAGAGATCGGGGGAACAGTAGGTGATATTGAAAGCCTTCCTTTTTTAGAAGCCATAAGGCAATTTAGAAATGATATAGGAAAAGAAAATGTTCTGTATGTACACGTTACTTTTGTTCCTTATCTTAAAGCTGCCAAAGAGTTAAAGTCAAAACCTACACAACACAGCGTAAGAGAGCTCAGAGAGATTGGTATTCAACCAGATATAGTTATCTGCCGCTGTCAATCAAAACTTTCCGAAGAGGTAAAAAGTAAAATATCTTTATTTTGTGATATTAAGAATGAGGCAATAATTGAAGCAATAAACGTTAAATCTATTTATGAAGTACCAATAGTATTTGAAGAACAAAAGTTGGGAGATTTAATCGCAAAGTTGTTAAATTTAAAATGTCAGGGTTCTGATTTGCAAAATTGGAAAAACATGGTTGATAAAATATATCATCCAAAAAGAGAAGTTAATATTGGAGTGGTGGGAAAATATATTAGTTTAAAAGATGCTTATATAAGTATTACCGAAGCGCTTCTTCATGGTGGAATCGATAATGATTGTAGAGTAAAAATAAAAAGAATTGATTCGGATGAAGTAAAAAAACATTCCCCAAAAGATCTTTTTAAAGATATTAATGGAATCCTGATACCGGGCGGTTTTGGAAAAAGAGGGATAGAAGGTAAAATTGAAACGGTAAAATATGCAAGGGATAATAAAATACCTTTTTTAGGAATTTGTTTAGGAATGCAATGTGCCGTTATAGAGCTTGCTCGTAATGTAATAAACTTAGAAGGAGCTAATAGCTCAGAATTTGATCCCAAAACACCATTTCCCGTAATTGATCTTTTACCGGAACAAAAGAAAATAAAAATAAAAGGCGGCACTATGCGCTTAGGAACATACTCTTGTAAATTAGAAAAAGATTCCCTTGCTTTTAAAATATTTAACCAAGAAATGATTTATGAAAGACATCGGCATAGATACGAATTTAATAATTCATTCAAGAATGATTTTGCTAAACACGGCGTAAGATTTAGCGGCTTAAATCAGGATTTAAATTTAGTAGAGATTGTCGAGCTTCCGAATCATCCCTGGTTTATTGGAGTGCAATTCCATCCCGAATTCAAATCAAGACCTAACCGAGTTCACCCACTGTTTAGGGAATTTATAAAAGCAGCAATAAAAAATAGTCGTTAGTGAATAGTGAATAGTATTTAGTTAAGAAATAAAAAAACAGTATATGGTAAAGAAAGAAAAAGTTACAAGTTGCAAGATTCAAGTTGCAAGTAAGAGAGAATAGCGTTAGCGTACAGCGTTTAGCGGATAGAATACAGTAATGAGTGATTAGTAATGAGTGATTAGTAATGAGTGATTTGTAGGGGTTCGATTTATCGAACCCGCTAGAAAATTAGCAAAACAAACCGGGGCGGATAAATCTGCCCCCTACATTAAATACACAAAAAGAAAGTTTTGAGTTTTGAATTATGGTTTTTCGCTTTTCGCTTTAAGTTTTTAGTTTAAAAATGTAACTAAAAGAATTGATCAAACATAAAATCTAAAAAGTCATTATCCAATACAAAATGGGAGGGCAATAAAAATGTTTAATGCTTTAGTATTAGCAGGGACAAAGAAAAAAGGTCCTTTAGAAATTGCTGAGAATGTAGACAACAAAGCTCTAATTATGATAGATAGCAGACCCATGATTGACTATATTGTTGATGCGTTAAATAATTCAGAGAATATTGATAGAATTTTAGTGGTCGGTCCAAAAAAAGAACTTCATCCTTATATAGGTAAAAAAGTTGAAGAAATACTAAATCCCGATAATTCTATACTTGAAAATATGGAAATTGGGTTAAATTATTTTAATTCTACTGACAATTTATTGCTTTTAACCTCTGATATTCCCCTGATTACCCCTGAAGCAATTGATGAATTTTTAAGAATATGTACTAAAAGAAAAGCTTGTATCGGTTATCCCATAATTACCAAAGAAAACATTATAAAAAAGTACCCTGAAACGGAGAGAACTTATGTAAAAATGAAAGAAGGAGTATTCTGCGGAGGAAATATTATATTTTTTAAACCAGAAGTATTTTTTCAAAATAAAGAATTAATTCAAGAATTATTTAATAATAGAAAAAATAACTGGAAAAATGCTAAAATATTAGGCCTTAAGTTTATATTAAAATTTTTATTTAAAACACTAACTATGGAGGAAATAGAAAAAAGAGTAACCGACATACTTGGTTATAATTCTGTTGCAGTTATGGTATCATATCCTGAAATAATGATTGATTTAGATAAGCTCAGTGATTTGAAATTAATTCGAAACTGTTTGGAGAGGCAGAGATGATATTTTCAAATAATAAAAAAATTTG
>JAHJOY010000304.1 GCA_018819665.1 bacterium | reverse complement strand
TCCGACCCCTACTCCCAATAATATATATTTTACTAAAAAGTTTTGAATTATGGTTTTTCGCTTTTCGCTTTAAATTTTTAGTTGCATACTGACAACTTGAAACTGATTTTTCTTATCTAAAAACTAAAAACTATAAACTAATAACTTGTATTAATACTAACGACTATATACTACAATAAGAAGAGGATAATAGATGAGAACAATAGAATGGAAAGATGGGAAAGTATTTCTAATCGACCAGAGAAAACTTCCTTTAAAATATGAAATAATTAATTGTTCTACTTATCAAGAAGTAGCAGAAGCTATTAAGAAGATGAAAATAAGGGGCGCACCGGTCATTGGAGTGGCGGCTGCCTTTGGCATGGCCCTTGCTGCTTATTCTTCAAAAGCAGGTACTTATGGAGAATTTATCCAAGATATGGAAAAGGCTAGAAACTGCCTGATCCTTACTCGACCCACTGCAGTCAATCTGTTTTGGGCCTTAGAAAGAATGATGAATTTAATTAATATAAAAAAAGATGTTGATTTATTTAAATTAAAAGATATAATCTTACAGGAAGCCGAAAATATTACCCGGGAAGATATAGAGATAAATAAGGCAATGGGAAGATACGGAGCTTCGCTAATTAAAGATGGGGACAATATTCTTACTCACTGTAATACCGGGGCTCTGGCTACCGTAGATCATGGTACCGCTTTAGGAGTGATTCGTACTGCTTTTAAAGAAGGAAAGAAGATACATGTCTATGTCGATGAAACCAGACCGGTATTACAGGGGGCGAGATTAACTGCCTGGGAATTAACCCAGGAGAAAATTCCTTTTACTTTGATTACCGATAATATGGCCGGGTTTTTGATGTATCGAAAAAAGGTAAACTTAATCATAGTTGGGGCAGATCGTATTGCTCGAAACGGTGATGTGGTAAATAAAATCGGAACTTATTCTTTGTCTGTTTTAGCCCGAGAAAATAAAGTCCCTTTTTATGTTGCTGCTCCGATATCTACTATTGATGTATCGCTAGGATCGGGGAAGGAAATCCCCATTGAAGAGAGAGACCCGAAAGAAGTTACTCAAATATTGGGTAAACAGATAGCCCCTGCAGGAGTAAAAGTATTTAATCCGGCTTTTGATCTTACGCCCCATGGCTATGTGAATGCTATTATTACTGAAAAGGGGATTATTAGAAAACCTTTCGAAGAAAATATTAAACTAGTCGTTAGTCGTTAGTGAATAGTGAATAGTAAAGAAGAAAGAAAATGGTTTTTCGCTTTAAGCTTTTAGCCATATAATGATAACTAAAAAGTTTTTATAAAGGATTTTAACTAACGACTATTCACTAATGACTAACGACTAAATAAAGGAGGAGAAAATTGGATCCAGAAAAGCTTATTATTTCAGGAGGAAACAGATTACAGGGCACGGTAAAAATTGACGGAGCAAAAAATTCAGCTTTATCTATTATGGCGGCAACCTTATTAACTAAAGATGTTTGTATTTTAAGGAATGTCCCTCGTCTTACCGATGTTGATACTATGGCTGCAGTTATAAGGAAATTAGGGGTAAAAGTGGAATGGAAAGAAGATAATAACCTCTATATCGATTCTGATAATTTTAATAATTATGAGGCACCTTATGAATTGGTTAAAATGATGAGAGGCTCTATTTTAGTGATGGGACCGCTTTTGGCTCGTTTAAAAAGAGCAAAGATATCTTTACCTGGGGGTTGTGCTATTGGTGCTCGTCCGGTTGATTATCATTTAAAAGGATTTGAGGCTTTAGGTGCTCAAATTGAAGTGGAAAAAGGTTATATTGAAGCGAAAGTTAATACATTAAAAGGGGATGAAATATACTTAGATTTCCCCAGTTTGGGTGCGACCGAAAATATAATGATGGCTGCCTGTTTGGCGGAAGGTGTAACTACAATTGAAAATGCAGCCAAAGACCCTGAAGTAGTGGAATTAGGGCATTTCTTAAATAAGATGGGGGCTAAAGTTGAAGGATTAGGGACTGATTTAATCAAAATAAAAGGAGTAAAAGAATTACACGGAATTGATTATACTATCATTCCTGACCGCATTGAGGCAGGTACCTATATGATAGCAGCTGCTATCACGGGTGGAGATGTTTTAATAGAAAAGGCTGATCTGTTATTATTAAAACCATTGATAGTGAAGTTAGAAGAAGCAGGAGTGCGAATTGAGCTAGAAAAGAATTTGATTAAAGTAATAGGGCCAGACAGAGTTAAAGCAGTGGATATTAAAACTTTACCTTTTCCTGGATTTCCCACCGATATGCAACCCCAATTTATGGCTTTATCCTGTGTAGCAAAAGGTACCAGTGTTATTGTCGAGACTGTATTTGAGAAAAGATTTACTCACACCGGTGATTTGATAAGGATGGGAGCAGATATTAAAGTAGAAGGGCACAGTGCTATTATTAAAGGAGTAAAGAAGTTAAGTGCTGCCCCAGTAATGGCTTCAGATTTAAGAGGCGGAGCAGCTTTGGTATTAGCAGGTTTGGTAGCAGAAGGAACCACTGAGTTAAGCAGAATATATCATTTAGATAGAGGATATATGAAGTTAGAGGAAAAACTAAATTCCTTAGGAGCAGATATTAAGAGAGTGAAAGAGTGATTTAGTCGCTAGTCGTTAGTGAATAGTCGTTAGTAATAGTATATCGTATTTCGTATATCGTATACCGTGAAGAAAATAGAAGCCTAATTAGTACATAGTATGTAGTAAAAAAAGCGTTTAGCGTATAGAATAATTAGTCGTTAGTATTAATACAAGATACAAGATTATTTAATTGACCGATTCACCAATTGACCAATTAAACTAGTCATTAGTGAATAGTATTTAGTTAATATTAAATACAAGTAAAAAACTGTGCAACTATAAATTAGATAACTAATAAGTTTACAAAGGTTTTAACTAATGACTAACGACTATTCACTAACGACTAAATAGGGGAGGAGAAGATAAACATGCTAGGAATGGACAGAAGTCTGGGCATAGATTTGGGTACCGTAAGTGTCTTAATCTATCAGAAGGGGAAAGGAATTGTCCTTCAGGAACCTTCGGTAGTCTCTATTTTAAGAGATAGCGGAAAAGTTTTAGCTGTGGGAGAAGAAGCCAAAAAAATGTTAGGAAAGACACCGGGGAACATAATTGCTATTCAGCCCATGAAGAGCGGAGTTATCGCCGATTATGAGATAACAGAGAAGATGCTGAGTTATTTTATCAGAAAAATTTGTGGTAACAGTAAGGTGTTCCGTCCTCAGGTAGTAATTTGCGTTCCGTCGGGAGGAACAGAAGTAGAAAAAAGAGCAGCGATAGAAGCAGCTATGCAGGCTGGAGCAAGGAAAGCTTATTTAATTGAAGAACCAATGGCAGCAGCTATAGGAGCCGGCTTAGATATTAGTGAACCTTATGGCAATATGATTGTTGATGTGGGGGGAGGAACTGCCGATATCGCCGTTATCTCTTTAGGCGGAATTGTGGTAAGTAAATCATTGAGAGTAGCCGGTAATGATTTTGATGAAGATATTATTAAATATATTAAAGAGAAATATAGGTTGATGATTGGTGAAAGAACTGCTGAAACTTTAAAGATTGAAATTGGAACTGCAATGGAATTAGAAGAAGAATTGTTTACCGATATAAGAGGGAGAGATTTAGTATCCGGTTTGCCCAAAAGTATCTCGATTGGTTCCAATGAAGTGTTAAAAGCTATTTCAACTTCCCTGAAGACGATAATAGAGGGAGTTAGAACAGTTATGGAGAGAATTCCTCCTGAACTGGCTGCTGATATTGCTGATAAAGGAATTATTCTCGTCGGTGGAGGAGCATTATTGAGAAATTTCGATAACTTGTTAACTGAAGTGACCGGGATACCAGTTTATTTAGCTGAAAATCCAATTTCATGTGTAGCCTTAGGTGCGGGGAAAGTTTTGGACAATATTCATGTACTAAGGAGTGGATTAGTAAGTTCGTACAAGTAAATAGTCGTTAGTCGTTAGTGAATAGTGAATAGTAAAGAAGAAAGAAAAAAAGTTAGAATAAAATCTTATCGCGTATCGTGTAAAGAAGACCAGAATTTAAAACTCAAAATTTTTTCGTATAAAGTATTGCTTTTAATGTAGGGGTCGGATTTATCCGACCCGGAGTGTTCTGGTAATTTTTTAAACGGACTTGATGTATCGAGTCTATTTAATTTTAATTCAACACGGCTCGTCGTGTTGTTACTAAATACTAACGACTATTCACTAACGACTAAATATAAAGAAGGAGAAAGATGAAGATAAAAT
>JAHJOY010000303.1 GCA_018819665.1 bacterium | reverse complement strand
CATTTTGGGTTTTTCTCCTTTTTTCCCCATATATTTTTTAATTTAATTTGGAAGCAATTAGCGTATTATATAAAATATTTATATTACGTAAAAAATTTCACGGTAATCTTTACGCGATACGCGATACGAAAATGCTATACGCTACCCGCTATATTTTTTCCAATGGTGCGAAATTCACCGATAACTTTTTTAATCCCACTCTTTCAAAATCCACAGTTATAAAAATATCGTTTTCAGTATCTATTTTATTTAATATAACCCCTATTCCCCAATCCACATGCCTTATCTTATCTCCCACTGCTACCTCAATTTTTTCTCTTCTATTATCAAGTGAAGGAATTTCTTCTCCTTTTTCTATATCTGCTTTTTCTTTAAGATGTTTTGGAATCTCAGAAATAAATCGTGAAACACTGTTGAATAAGGTATTACCATTCAAATTTCTTCTCCAGGCATAAGTCAAATATAACCTTTCTTTAGCCCTGGTCATCCCCACATAACACAACCTTCTTTCTTCTTCTAATTCCTCCTCACTATTCAGGGAACGAGAATGAGGGAATATGCCTTCCTCAAACCCGGTAATAAAAACCACCGGAAATTCTAAACCCTTGGCGCTGTGCAAGGTCATAACTGTAACTGTATCTTCTTCTCCTTTGTAAAGATCGATATCGGTGATTAAGGCTACGTATTCTAAAAAGGCAGTTATAGATTTATCTTCGTTGTTCTCTTCAAACTCTTGTACCGCCAGGATCAATTCCTTTATATTTTCGATTTTGCTTTGAGCTTTGAATTCCCCTTCTTTTTTTAGTTCCTCATAATAATTGATTTTTTTTATTAACTCTATAAGCAGTTCGCTCCCCTTGATTTCTTTTTTCTTTTCATTAAGTTCATCAATCAGGGAAGTAAATTTTTTTATTGCTTCTTTCCTGTCTGCAGATATTTTTATTACCCTTAATCCCTGTTTTAAAGCTTGGTGAAAATTTAAATTATTTTTTCTGGCTAATTCTTCTATTTTACTTAAAGTAATCTTGCCTATACCTAATTTGGCATTATTAATGATCCTTAAAAAGCTCACTCCATCTTTTTGGTCATGAATAAAGCGAAGATAAGCTAGAATATCTTTTACCTCTTTTCTTTCGTAAAACCTTAAACCACCCACTACTTTAAAAGGGATTACCTGTTTATTAAAGATCTCCTCAAAGGCTCTCGATTGGGCATTAGTCCGATATAAAATGGCAAAATCTTTAAAAGCTTTGCCCTCTTCCTTATTTAATTTCGTAATCTCCTGACTTACAAACAATGCCTCATCAAGGGCACTAGCTGCCTCAAAACACCTTATCTTTTCTCCACCCTTCTTATCGGTCCAGAGTTCTTTTTCTTTCCGACTTATGTTATGTTTTATCAGATTTGTTGCTCCTTCTAATATCACTTTAGTAGATCGATAATTCTGTTCCAATTTAATTACTTTACTGTGAGGAAAATCCTGTTCAAATCTTAAAATATTGCTTAAGTCAGCTCCTCTGAATTTATAGATACTCTGATCAGGATCACCTACTACAAATAAATTATGATCTCTGTTCGAAAGTAATTTTACTAACTGATATTGGGCTATGTTTATATCCTGATATTCATCTACTAAAATATATTTAAATTTATTCTGATAATGTTCTAAAATTTCAGGTCTTTCTCTAAATAGTTTCACGGTTAGTAAAATTAGATCTCCAAAATCCAGAGCGTTATTTTCGAATAAATCTATTTGATATTGTTGGTAAACTCTTGCTACAATTTTCTTAAAATAACCTATAGCATTATATTCAAACAATTCTACATCTTCTAAATTATTCTTTGCTCTGTCTATTATAGAAGAAATAACATTGGGGCTATATTTTTTATTATCTAAATCGAGAGTCCCAAGACACCTTCTTATCATACTAAGCTGATCGCCTTTATCATATATAACAAAATTTTTATCATAACCCAGGATGTCTATCTCCTGGCGTAAAATCCGTGCACAGATAGAATGAAAAGTACCCATCCATAAGCCTTTC
Source organism: bacterium (assembly GCA_018819665.1). Classification (GTDB taxonomy): domain Bacteria; phylum Atribacterota; class Phoenicimicrobiia; order Phoenicimicrobiales; family Phoenicimicrobiaceae; genus Sediminicultor. The sequence goes on along the minus strand of JAHJOY010000303.1, from coordinate 760 downwards.
ATCATATTTCTATTGGAAATAACTTTACTTAACAATTCAATCCTATTTTTCATCTCTTGAGCAGCTTTATTGGTAAAGGTAACAGCTAGTATATTTCCGGGATCTATTTTCTTCTGAAAAATTAAATAAGCAATCCTGTGGGTCAGAACTTTTGTTTTACCACTACCCGCACCGGCAATAACTAATATGGAAGCTTCTTTAACTTTTACTGCTTCTTGCTGTTTAGCATTCAATTTTTCTAATATTTTCATCTTTATTTAACTTCCTCTAATAATATTGATCTTAAAACATTTGTTAATATTCTTTTAATGTTTGTGTTTGTAGGGGGGTATTGCAATACGCCCCTACGGGTCAACAGATAATAATTATAAACTTTATATCCCTCTTAGTAATCAAATCAGAATATTTAATTTTTTAATTTTTTCTTTTAGAGTTATCATATGATTTCCATTCCAGAAAATTTTTCCGCAATTAAGACATCTTTTAAACCAATAACCTCTCCCGCGGACATCTAAGGGAACCTCTCCTTTAACCTCCTCTTCCTTAACTTTTTGCAAGAAATTATTACAATTTGAACATCTACTAAATAGACTTTCGTTATTTATTTTCAATTTCAATTCTTTTATAATTTGTTCTAATTGCCCGTCAAGATCATCTTTGTCAAGATAAAAAATCCAGGGTAATTTTCTTAAAAACTTTACCCTGGATAACAAAATTCTATACTCTCTTTTAGTCAGATTAATAACTGATATATAATCAT
>JAHJOY010000302.1 GCA_018819665.1 bacterium | reverse complement strand
TTTATGGTGTAATTTGCCCAAAAGTATCCAAGTGGGTATACGGATACAGTGTGTGAACCATATAAAACATTATAAGCGGTTACATAGCCCCAGGGAGATAAATATCCAAGATAAGTACCATCAAGGTAAATAGCACCATATATTCCATCCCAAGAATCGATATATATATAGCTTGCGTAATAAGTGGGAGTTGTAGTAATTATTGTTGTTCCACAGCCTGTAAATCCAATAGACAATAAAGCAATTACAATTAATACCAAAATTCCCTTCATTAAAACATTCTTTGTAACTATTCAGGTCACTCAGTGAAATGGCCAATTAAATAATATAGTCTATCCAATTGTTCTTTGAATACATCAATTTATTTTAGAAAAGACTTGCATTCCAATTCCATATATATTATATTAAAGATATGGAACTGGAAATTAAATATCAAGGAAAGAGAGTCAATTCTGAGAAAATAGAGTTTATAAAAAGACTCATTACTGATCATCCAAATGCCAGCCGACGTTTTCTATCAAAGAAGTTATGTGAAGCATGGAATTGGCGGCAAGCGAATGGTCATTTAAAAGATATGGTTTGTCGGGGCTTATTGCTTCAACTTGAGCGTTCAGGTTATATTAAATTACCACCGATTAAATTTCGCCCGAATAATCCTTTAGCAAATCGGAGCAAGCCTACAAAAATAGATATTGATAAAACGCCAATATATGATTATGATCAGATAGAAATTAAACAAGTTAGGCGAACTCCACATGAAAAATTATATAATGGTTTAATAGACGGCTATCATTATTTAGGTTATGTTTATCCTATCGGAGAGTATTTAAAATATATATTTTTTACCAAGGGAAGGCCAATAGGTTGTATTTGTTTTTCATCAGCAGTTCGCCACATAAAATGTAGAGATCAATTTATAGGCTGGTCCAAATCCCAAAGAGAGGCGAATCTTCATTTAATAGCCTATAATACAAGATTTCTGATTTTACCCTGGGTCAAGATTGATTGTTTAGCTTCTCAGTTATTGAGTAAAATAGTAAAGGTTCTGGGTAATGATTGGGAAAGATATTTTAATCATCCGCTATATTTTGTCGAAACATTTGTCGATACAGAACGTTTTCGCGGAACATGTTATAAGGCAGGGAATTGGATATACTTAGGCAAGACCACAGGAAGAGGTAAAAATGATCAAACTTTTCGAGTAAATCGATCTATTAAAGCGGTTTGGGGCTATCCTTTATCAAAGAATTTCAGAGAGGTATTGCAAGATGGATAGAGCCCATGCCGAAAATATATATAATTCAGGCAAAGAAGCGGTAATATCAAAACTTCTTGAACTTTCATCGGAGATTGAAGAAGTAGAGCAGACGATACTTGCTCTCGAAGACCGTATTCAGAAATTAGAAAATATAATTGTCAAAGACAGCCATAATAGTAGCAAACCACCTTCAAGTGATGGTTTTAAAAAGAAGAAAAGGACGAAAAGTCAGCGTAAAAAATCGAATCGCAATCCCGGTGGTCAAAAAGGTCATAAAGGCTATACTTTAGAGATGGTAGATAATCCTGACCACATAGAAAAATGCAAAATAGAAAAAGAAAATTGTCATTGTGGACGATCTTTAAAAGATAAAGAAGTTGTTGGTTATGAAAAGCGACAAGTATTTGATATACCGGAACCCAGGATAGAGGTTACGGAATATCAGGCAGAAATAAAAGATTGTGATTGTGGAGCGCGTCATGTAGCATCTTTTCCGGATGACGTCAAAGCTCCAGTTCAATATGGTGGTAGAATAAAATCTCAGGTTATATATTTCATGAATTATCAATTCATCCCATATGAACGTATGTGTGAAATAATTTATGATATATATGGTCGGAATATTAGTTTAGGGACTATATTTAATTACAATTATTCATGCTATAACCTTTTAGAAGAGCCAGAAGAAAAAATAAAAAATCACATTATTCAGTCTAAAGTTGCTGGATTTGATGAAAGCGGTTCTTCGGTAAATGGAAAGAACTTTTGGCTTCATAGCAGCAGCACAGAAGAATATACTTATTACGCCTGTCATAAGAAACGCGGCAAGGAAGCAATGGATGCGATAGGGATTCTGCCTAACTTTGATGGTAGAGCGGTGCATGACCACTGGAAGTCTTATTTTACTTTTCCATGCGATCATGCTTTGTGTAATAGTCATCATTTACGAGAATTCGATTACATTGACGAGCAATATGATCAATCTTGGGCGGGAACAATGAAAAAATTGCTGCTGGAAATAAAAGATACTGTTGACACGGCAAAGTTGCAGTTCAATTGTAAGAGTCTTGAAGATTCTGTATTGGAAGGATTTGAGAAAAGGTATCAAGCGCTTTTACTAGAGGGATATGAAGCCAATCCGCCACCAAAAGTAGAAAATGAAAATCGAAGATCCGCCGTGGTGGAAAAGAAACGCGGAAGGGTTAAAAAGAGTGAACCGTTGAATTTTTTGGGTCGCTTGAAAGATTATTCAAAGGAGACATTAGCCTTTATGTATGATTTTGATGTTCCCTTTGATAATAATCTTTCAGAGAGAGATATCCGTATGATGAAACTCCGCTTAAAAATATCTGGGACATTCAGAAATAAATTAGGTGCAGATATGTTTTGTCGTATTAGAGGATATATCTCTACGGCAAAAAAGCAAGGAATTAATGTATTAGATGCTATTGAAGACCTTTGGGCAGGAAATATTTTAGTGAATGTTTGATACCTGAATAGTTACAAAAATAGGTTAATAGTCAATAAAAATATTACTTAAAATAAGAGATTAAAGCCTTCTACCTTTTTTAGAACCTGAAGAGGATTAC
>JAHJOY010000301.1 GCA_018819665.1 bacterium | reverse complement strand
TACCGGTCGAATTTGATTCCAGCAAGAGAGCGGTAAACCTGTTGGTTGGGGCAAATATTGTTTCGGATACAGAAGAAATTAATACCGTTAAAAAAGTTTTAAGCGCCGCGGCATTTACCTATGTGGCTGCTGCCTCGGTGGCAGTCTTTCAGCTACTAAGGCTTATAGTGCTGAGAAATAGAAGATAGAAGGGAATATAAAATAAATCAGGTCAATGAAAAAAACAAAAGTTGATCCCATAAGAGAAACCATACTGACTATTTTGGTTCAAATTGATTCCAAGCAGGGCTACATCAATATTCTGTTAAGTAAGTCATTGGATAAAAAGAAACTTTCCACCAGAGACGCTGCCTTTATCACCGAGATAACCTACGGAGTGGTAAGAAACCGGAATAAATTAGACTGGGCTCTATCTCAATTTTCTACTAAACCTCTATCGGAAACAGCAGTATTGATTAGAAATATATTAAGAATGGGTGTTTATCAGCTGTTATTTTTAGACAAAGTTCCTGATTATGCGGTGTGTAATGAATCGGTCCAATTAGCAAAAAAATACGGGAATCCCGGGATAGCTAAATTTGTAAACAGTGTTTTAAGAAATATTATTCGAAACAGAGAGAATATTCGCTGGCCGGATAGGGAAAAAGAGACCGCTCTGTATATCTCCACCATCTATTCACACCCCCTGCAGATAGTCGAGCGCTGGTTAAAAAGATTTGGCTTTGCCGATACGGTTAAGATATGTCAGGCGAATAATAAGATACCAACTTTAGTAATTAGAACTAATACCCTGAAATTATCCCGCTCTGATTTAAAAGGGATTTTAGAAAAAGAGAATATTTCGGTAAGAGAAGGGCTGTTTACCGAAGAAGCACTGCACGTTAAAGGACTTCCCAATGTCACTAAATTTCCCGCTTATCGGGTGGGACTATTTCAGATTCAGGATGAAGCATCGATACTGGTCTCTCATCTGCTCGACCCTTCACCCGGTGAATTCATAATCGATGTTTGCAGTGCTCCGGGAGGGAAGACCACCCATCTTGCTCAGTTGATGGCAAATAAAGGCAGTATCCTGGCAATGGACAGCAATAAATCAAGATTAATAATGGTAAAAAGTAACTGCCGGAGATTAGGAATCGATATAGTAAAGATCCGGCAGAATAATGGCGCTATATTAGCTGAAAAATACCTAAAGGCGGCAGATAAAGTTTTAATAGATGTTCCCTGTACCGGCCTGGGAGTGACAAGGAGAAAACCTGATTTAAGATGGCAAACTTATGATGCAAAAAGATTTGAACAGTTGACCGAACTGCAGGGGAGGATACTGGACATCGCTTCCAATTACCTGAAAATCGACGGGAGATTAGTATATTCTACCTGCAGTACCGAGCCGGAAGAGAACGAGGAAGCAGTAAGCAGATTTTTGGAGAAACATTCTAATTTCGAGTTAGAAGATCTAAGTAAATTTATAAAAGAGCGAAAATTACCGGTCTATGAGTCAGATCAGCACAACCAAAATAAATTTATTCAGATACTCCCCGGGCTTTCTAATTCGGATTTAGATCTGGATGGATTCTTTATGGTAAAAATGATAAGAAAAGGGTAGGGTTATAAATGGATTGGATAGGGAAAATCTTTCGTGTTATCTTTAAATCATTTCTCACCACGGCTTTCATAATTTTTGCAGTAATTGCCGGTGCGACCTGTGCCTTTCTGGTATTCCAAAACGTGTTTGATGTTTCCGATACCGTAGTCCCCTCGGTAATCGGTGACGAATTAAATATTGCTCAGGAAAAATTGTATGATGCCGGGTTAAAGATATATATCTCCGGCGAGGAATTTGACGAAAGAATCCCTCAAAATAAAATCATCGCCCAGGATCCGGCCAGCGGGGCGAAAGTAAAAAAGAACAGAGAAATTCATGTGGTAGTAAGTAAAGGAAGCAAGGTTATTGCCTTAGACATTCCCGACCTCAGAAATAAAGAGCTAAAAGAAGCCACTGCCCTTATCGAAGAATACGGCTTGATTTTAGACAAAATTACCTACACTAATCATTTTTCCGTCCCCAAGGATGTGGTTATTGCCCAAACCCCCGAGCCGGGAAATATAAATTCAAACAGTAAAAATGTCAATCTATTAGTCAGCAAAGGACCTTATTAGTATATTCGTATCGCGTATTGCGTATCGCGTTTAGTAGGGATCAGATTTATTTTGTAGGGGCACGATGTATCGTGCCCCTAAGAAATCGAGGAGGAATATTAGTGTGAAAGAAAATTCATTAAAATACTGGCTAGCCTGGAATAAAATACCGGACATAGGTCCAAAAAGATTTTACAAATTACTTGAATACTTTGGCTCAGTCGATGCTGCCTGGCAGGCAAAATTAGGAGAAATATCCAAAGTACTGAATTTGAGCCCTAAAATATCCTCCAGGATTTCCGAAGAAAAAAACAATATCATTCCCGAACAGGAATTAGACTTAATATATAAATATAAAGTCAATGTTTTAACCATAGAGGATGCCCTATATCCCGAAAACCTAAAAACCATACATTATCCTCCTCCGGTTTTATATTTTAAAGGCACTATCGTAGAGTCAGACAAAAACTCTATCTCCATCGTGGGCACAAGAAAAGCCACCTACTATGGAAAGATGGTAGCCGAAAAATTAAGCAAAGATTTAGCTTTAGCCGGATTGACCATAGTTAGCGGAATGGCTCGAGGAATAGATACAGCCGCTCATAAAGGCACACTTTCAGTAAATGGTCGGACCATTGCAGTATTGGGTTGCGGCATTGACCATATATATCCTCCCGAAAATAGAAGGTTGGCTCAAGAGATACAAGAATCGGGAGCAGTAATAAGCGAGTTTCCTCTTTCTACTCTGCCGGAAAGACAGAATTTTCCCCGCAGGAATCGCATTATTAGCGGATTAAGTCTGGGAACAGTGGTAGTAGAAGCAGCTGAAAAGAGCGGTGCTCTAATCACGGCTGATTTCGCTCTCGAACAGGGCAGGGAAGTATTTGCAATTCCCGGTAATATAAACTCTCCGTTATCCAACGGTTCGCACAATCTAATAAAACAGGGAGCAAAATTAGTAAACAATTATCAGGATATTTTAGAAGAAATTCATATAGAGCTTCCTCAAAAAACAGCTGAAAAAGAGATGATTAAAGAAAATACTTCTCTAACTGAAGAAGAAAAAACAATTTACCAGATAATTACCAAAGAACCTACCCAAATAGATGAAATTATTGAAGTAAGCAAACTATCCGCCGGTAAAGTTAGCGAAATACTACTAAACCTCGAACTAAAAGATCTAATAAAAGAGATCGAAGGAAAAAGATTCATCAAACTATAATTTTTTAGCCAACATCTTCCTCTTTTATTAATTGTCTAATAATCCAATAAAAAATAACAAAACTTTATTGCCTTAACAACAATCATTTAGTATAATGTAAAAGTCGGGGCGTAGCGCAGTTTGGAAGCGCACCTGAATGGGGTTCAGGGGGTCGGAGGTTCAAGTCCTCTCGCCCCGACCAGGGAATAAATAGACACATCCCATTTTCTTACGAATACTTCTAAAATAAATAAGGATAATTTTCCCTCGTATAAATATAAATCATTTAACGGGGCGAACCCAACTCTACCTTCATTTCAGAGAGTTCTTTCTGCACCTCCGAGAAATGCATAGAATAATATTCTCGATTCTGCTGATTTAGTTATGTAGTAATCTTTACTTTTACAAGAGGTAGGACATTACAGACAGGCGAGACGCCTGTCTGTCCTACATTTGAGATAGAGATTGCTTTGTCGCTAAAGTTACTCGCAATGACATTTCTAGTTGGCCAACCAGTCCTTTTACATCATAAAAGCACATCGCTTGTACTCTAATTTCACTAAAATTTCACTTGAGATAAAAAAATGCCAAAAGCCTTTCTATTAAATCTTTTCCAGGAATTACCAGAGAATATTTTTGTTATTTTTGGAATTTATTTCAAATTATCAGCTATTTTTACAATATCTGTCTTACTCACTAGGTTTTCGCCCAGTAAAGATTTACAGAAAAAGAAGATAAAAAATATTTCCATAAAAGAAGGATTTTTAAAAGTTTTATAGAATATTAAATATATACGATTTTTAAAAATACAATTTATTTAAAATAGAGACACATTC
>JAHJOY010000300.1 GCA_018819665.1 bacterium | reverse complement strand
TCCTCTAAATCTCTTAAATACGCCTCTAATTTATCCGGTATATTTTCTTCCACTTTTTTACCTTAAATCTATAAAGTTTTAAAACAATAATTCCTATTTATATATTCGACAAAAAATTAAAAACTCCTTCTTTTTTAAAAATATTTTTAAACTTTTTCTGATTTAATTTAAATTTAGACTATGTTATAATAAATTAGTCGTTAGTGAATAAGGAGGCATTAAAATGAGTCCCGGTTTTTTTAAAAAATTATTCGGAAAAAGAGAAGAAGATTCCTCGGAATTTCTCTGGATTTATAGCCAGTGTGATAAGTGTGGAGAAAAATTTAGAACCCTTATCAGGAAATATAATGATCTTACCCCCACATATAAAGATGAAGGACCAGCTTATATATTAAAGAAAGAATTAATCGGAGCTTCTTGTCCCAATCGAATTAATTTGCATTTGGAATTCGATAGAAATTACCGAAAGATATCGGAAGAAATCACCGGCGGCCATTTTATTTCCAAAGAAGAATATCAATCCTAAACTTCCAAAAATATTTATTAACAAATTAAAGGATGCTTGAAAAATTATTTTGTATAAAATATATAAAAGTATTTAAAGGGGAAAATGAAATGGAAAAAAAAGAATATTTAAGTAGAGCCAAAGAACATCTCTTTATGACAGGAATTAACGATAGTGCCACCAAGTTGTGTTCTGCCAATATGGTTTATGGAATAGCCAAAATTCACTTCCTTCAGGAAAAGCTTGGCTTAAATCCTGATGCTACCTTTATATCTACTCCTGATGCCACTATCACCAGAAATGTAGAAAGGTGGAAGAATGGTTTTAGTTATGGTGGAAAAATTGAATGGGGAGATGGGGCTTTAGAATTAATAATATTAGATGTTCTACCCAATGCCTGTGGAATGCTGGTAGGTGGTTTAGAAAAACTTCCTGAGATAGAAAACTTAATTGACAAAGTAACCAAACTTTCTGCAAAAACTTCTGATATAAGGGTTGAAGGGATAAAAGTTATCTGGGATTTTGGTAAGGGAAATCATTTTATAGATGTATTTAAGGTGAGGAATATCGCCGGAATTGAAGATTTTCCACCTTATATGTTTATTGTTCATGGTGCAGGTGATGAGTTAAGAGACGATAACCAAAGGGGTTATGGCCTGTACTATTATCGGAGTAAAAAATTAGAGGAAATTGCCGAAAAAATAGACACCCCGTTTGGTAAAATTAGGTTCCTAACTGGGAAGAAAGCTACCAACTATTACGAACAGTATAAATTTGTTGAAGATTTTTCCAAAAAGAGAAGAATTGAATTTGCTAAAAGATTGTTTGGAGATTTTAAAACAATCTCCAATGAAACTCACCAGGGGTTGGCCGATATAAACACTATGCTCTTGGGTTGTCATAATATAAAAGATAATAAGATTTTACCCATTGCCTTACGGGGAGATTTGCCGGCATATCTGGTATATGGCAAACCTTCTTTTAGCAAAGAGCAGATTGAAAATTTAGGTTTTGAAAAAAGAGCTAAAAAACTAGGCCTAACAAAAAAGCTTAAAAACGCCAATGTAGTCCCCCATGGCGGTGGTTATCATTTTCCAGATTTATTGAATGTACTAAGTGTGGTTGAAAATAATGGAGAGAGATATTTCTTAATGGATTTAAATAATGACCGAGGGAAAAAAGTAATTAAAGATGTAAGAGAAATGCCTTATGATTACAGAGGAAGAATGGTAGTTTTGCGGACCCTGGAGTTAGGCCTGGCTGAAGTTGCTACCAAGCTAATTCCTTTGTATGTATTAAAAATATAAATTCTGAAAAGAATAGTAAACAGAAAAACCTATTTCTTTTAAGATCTTTTCTGTTTATTGCGTATCGCGTAAAAAATTAGTTAGTTAGTTAGTTAAAAAACAAATTCAAGATAGGAAATTTATTTTTTGTTTATAGTTTATATTTTTTAGGCGAGATTGCTGCACCCTGATAAATCAGGATTCGCAATGATATTTTAATAGATTCCCGTGCAGCTTACATCCACGAAAGTGGGTACGGGAATGACAGAATTGAGAAATCTGTAACCCGAAACCTATTAACTGGATAACTAGATAACTAGTACCAACTAACCAAATATGCTATATGTTCTACGCTAAAGTACGAGATACGAATTTGGCTCCTGGCTACTGACTTCTGGATTCTTCTTTCTTCACTACATACTATATACTCGATACTATATACTGTCTTTTAATATACAAATCGAGTAATGGTTGCTAAAATAATGGCTAAAATAGAAGTAAAAGCTATAGTAAATAAAGTCCGTTTACTTCCAATTTCTTTCCATAGAACCGCAATAGTCGCTATACAAGGAACATAAAAAATTACAAAGATAGTAAAAGTCATAATTTGAGTCGTGGACATTACTGCGGCGACATTAGAAGTTCCTATAGCCTGAATCAACATTAACATAGAAAGTTCTTTACGAAGAACACCGAATATCAGAGTAGTACCCACCACTAAAGGGAGGCCGAGGAGAGAGGTTAGAGGAGAAAAAAGATTATTTATAAGCATATCTGTCTTATAGTATTGTAATAAACTTAAAATTGTACTGCCCACAATAAGTAAAGGCCAGGCCACAAAGATAAATTCTTTCATTCTGAGCCAGGTCTTGGCCAAAACTACTTTTATTGAAGGGGTATGATAGGCTGGAATTTCTAAGATCATCCCAGGAGTTATCTCAGGAAGAAGGCGGGATAATATTTTACCTGATAAGGCGATTACAATAATATTTAATATATAAATAGCAAAAGCTGCCTTAGGGTTAATATAAAAAGCCACTAATGCAAATATTATAGTCATCCGAGCAGCACAAGGAATCATAGTAGCTAATACTGAAGTAATAAAACGATCTCTTTCTGATTCTAAAATTCTGGTAGCCATTATAGCCGGAACAGTACAGCCATAGCCTAATATAAAAGGTATAATTGCTTTACCGTGTAAACCAATCTTATGTAAAAACGCGTCTAAGAGAAAAGCTATTCGAGGCAAATAACC
>JAHJOY010000299.1 GCA_018819665.1 bacterium | reverse complement strand
TGTAGGTGCTGTTATCCGCAGACTTGGATTTTTACTTGAACTTTATAAAATCGGTACTTCTGAAGACTGGGAAATCCTTTCTTTGCATTTAACAGAAACTTATGTAAGGTTAGATCCACTTTTGGCTCCTGAAGGAAAATTCCTGCGAAAATGGAGACTTCAGCTTAATGTATCTCCTGAAGAACTTCTATCTGTAGTGAGGACATAGCCGATGATACCCCAGCGAAATCTTTCATTGCTCTCTAATCGAATCGGAAGAAAAGGGGATCGACGTATCCCGGAGGCAGTTCTCGAGCGTGACTATTGTCTCTCCTGGTTTTTAAATAGTCCTCTTAAGGATATTCTCCTATTCAAAGGAGGTACATGCATCAAGAAGTGTTACTTTCCCGACTATCGTTTTTCAGAAGATCTTGATTTTACCCTAGCAGAAGAGTGTACCTTTAAGAATATCCAGAAGAATCTTGATATTGCCTTTAAACATATATATTTATCCTCAGGCATCAAACTAAATTTTCACCATTACGATCGTCACACCCATGAAAACACTTATACCTTTTTCTTGGGATACGAAGGGCTCCTACCTAGTATTTCTGGTAAGGAAGTTAAGGTAGATATTACAATAAGGGAAAAAATTGTTTATCCTGTCGAAGAGAAAATAATTCTCAGGGGATATGAAGAATATGAAGATCTACCTGAGGATGTAACGATTCGCACCTATTCTATCAACGAAATAACTGTAGAGAAAGTCGTTGCTTTATTAGATAAAAGATAAAATAAAAGATAAAAGATGTTGACAAAAAGTCTTTTTTGTTGTATATATCTTACCATAAAGGGTCGATTAAATTCGGTGATTGTGTTGCTCTTGTTTAATATTTTTTAGAAAGTGAGGTGATTTTGATGCCTTGCTGTGGTGGGAAAAAAGATAAAGGAAAAGACAAAGGAAAAGGAAAAGACAAAGGAAAAGACAAAGGAAAAGACAAAGATAAAGAAGAAGATTAAAATACTAAATAGTGATATCAATAGACTTCCTATATAAAAACTCTGGGTCAACTCTTTAATTGAATAATAGGTTAACGAACTCTACAAAAAATTATATAGTTAGTTTATCTTATTACTAAAAATCAAAGAAATACTTTAGTTAAAGCCCTAGCCATTTTATGGTTTTAGGGCTTTATTTATAATTTTAATAGGGGGTCAGGTCTTGCAATATAACAAAGGATATGCTATATTGGCAACATGACCAGACCATTACGTATAGAATTTAAAGGAGCAGTCTATCATATCACCTCCAGAGGAAATGCCAAGCAGGCGATCTTTCTTACCGAGAAAGACTTTGCTGATTTCCTTGGAGTCTTATGTCAGGTGGTAAAAAGATATCACTTCATATTGCATACCTACTGTCTGATGAACAACCATTATCATCTACTTATTGAAACCCCTTATGGTAACTTATCAAGAGGGATGAGACAATTAAATGGCCTATATACCCAACGATTCAACCAAAGGCATAAGCGAGTTGGGCATCTTTTACAGGGCAGATACAAAGCGATTCTGGTGGATAAGGATAACTATTTACTGGAACTTTGTCGGTATATCGTGTTAAACCCGGTAAGGGCAAAAATAGTAAAAGACCCAACAGACTGGAAATGGAGTACTTACCGAGCAACTATCGGCGATGATCAAGGGATTCCCGGTTTGACCACAGATTGGATACTTTCTCAATTTGGCAAAGAGCAAAAAGCAGCCTTCAGCCGATATCAAGCATTTGTCCTCTCCGGGATAAAAGCAGAATCGCCCTTAAAGGCAATAAAAGGGCAATTGTTTCTTGGCCAAGAGAATTTTATAGAGAATATAAAACACTTGATGAGAGGTAAAGAAAAATTAAAGGAGATACCGAGGGAACAGCGCTATATAGCCAGGCCACCTCTGAATGAGATTTTTAAATGTAAAGACAAGAAGTCAAAAGACCAAGGGATGTATGAGGCTCACCTACAGTATGGCTATACCTTAAAAGATATAGCAGAATATATTGGCGTGCATTATACTACAGTGAGCAGAGCTATTAAAAAAATCGAGGGGGAAGATGAAAAGTGATATTACAAGACCTGACCCTATAATCCTCGTAATTGTCATAAAAGAAAATGATCGACTAATCGGAGAAGCAGGCTTGCTGAGAATGTTCCACGCTTGGCGTACAACAGATATAAGCATCATCATTGGAGAGAAAGACGCATGGGGAAAAGGATATGGAACTGAAGCAATTCTTCTTTTGATAGATTATGCTTTCAGACGTCTAAACTTTCATAGAGTGGCGATAGGTGTGGTCGGTTTTAATGAAAAGGCAATACGTTTTTGGGAGAAGGTCGGCTTTAAGAAAGAGGGTATTCAGAGAGATGGATATTCTTATAACCACAAGTATCATGATTTTGTTATGATGAGCATTCTCGAAGATGAGTTTCGAGAGTTACACGGAGGAATAGCCGATAATGATTGCTAATGATTTAGGACCAGACCGACTGCTGCATATAACATGGTATATCTGGCTCCGCTTCGCTCCGCCCAAATTTCGCTCCACTAACGTTTCGCAAAACTTCAGATATACCAAACCGTTAAGTGAAATTCCGCCCTCTCATACGGGAAAAGAAATGTTTATTAAAATTGAGAGTGATAATCACAAACATGATGTTTAAAACAAAAGGAACCG
>JAHJOY010000298.1 GCA_018819665.1 bacterium | reverse complement strand
TTATGATATTATCATCTTAAGATCATTCAGAGATAATAATATTCGCTATAATATAAAAGGAAGAAAATATCATATGAGTAGTAAAGAATTGAGTAGGCATTATTATCTAAATAATAATAAAAAGAAGATTTACAGTAAGAAAATTTACTAAAGGTATTTGTTAAAGAGTTATTTTGAAAAATTAGATAGAGAATTTTTAAAAACTCTCTTTTCCTCCACGATAATCAAAAGATAAAAAATATGACTTATTTACAAGCAGCGGCTTTTCTTAATCGCTCCATTATGGCCAGGCCCAAGCCCTGCTCTTCTAATCCTTCAGCAATAATAATCTCAAATCCTTCTTTATCAAAACTCCTTAAAATAGCGAAGAGATTTGCAGCACATATCTCTAATTCAGTCCCCTTACCTATGACCTTAACCTCAAACCCATTATATTTGTTTTGATTTTCTTCTTTAGCCATTATCCCCACTTTAAATCCTTTTGCCTTATATTCAGAAGCCAACTGACGAACTTCTTCTACCTGGGATTCCCCTTTTTCTTCCACTAAAATTAGTCTTGCTTGAGGAGAATAATGACTGTTTAGCATTCCTGGAGAACGAAAACCTTCTTCTAACTCCTTACTTATTTTAACCTGGCCAATTACTTCTTTTAATTTTTCCACTGATATCCCCCCTGCCCTCAGTACCTGGACGGGTTTAGCGGTTATATCGAGAACAGTAGATTCTACCCCTACTTTAGTTTTTCCTCCATCAATAATCATCTCTATTTTACCGTCTAAATCATCGGCTACGTGTTGAGCAGTAGTGGGGCTTGTCCTTCCAAAAAGATTGGCACTGGGAGCTACTATAGGAGTTTGAGCTTCTCTAATTAAACTCAAGGCAATATTATCAGCAGGCATTCTTATGGCTACTGTATCAAGACCTGCAGTAATAATATCTGAAACTAACTCGGATTTTTTAAGGACTAAAGTAAGGGGTCCAGGCCAGAATGCTTTAACTAATCTTAAAGCTACTGAGGGAACCTGCTTAGATAATCTATATAATTCTTTTATATCTGCAATATGAACAATTAAAGGATCATTAAATGGTCTTCCTTTGGCTTGAAATATTTTCGCAACCGCTTTCTCATTGAGGGCATCTGCCCCCAATCCATAGACTGTCTCAGTAGGAAAAGCCACCAAGTTACCTTTTTTTATTTCTTCTGCAGCTGTTTTTATCTTAGCTAAATCTATTCTTTTGGGATTTATTTCTAATATTTTGGTTTTCATTATAAAATTTTTAATATTTTATATCTTAATATTCCGATAGGAACTTCAATCTCTACCTCTTCTCCTTCCTGGTGACCTAAAAAGGCCTGCCCTAAGGGAGAATTAAGGGATATTTTATTCTGAGTAAAATCTATTTGATCATCCGGGACAAGAATATATCCTACCTTTTCCCCGGTACCTAAATTTTCCAGCTTTAGAGTTGTGCCAATACCAATCCCCTCTGAACAACAATTTTTATCTACCACTTTAGCCCGACTTAACTTCTGTTTTAATCTGACAATATTTATTTCGTTCATTCGCTGAGCTTCTAAGGCTATATTATATTCTGCATTCTCAGTTATATCTCCGTATTCTAAAGCCTGGCTAATATCTTCCTGTATCTCTTTTCTTTTTGCTCCCTCTAAATACTTTATCTCTTCTTTTAAATTTTTCAAACCTTCTACGGTGAAAAACACTTCTCTATTATTTCTATTATTCATTTCTACCTCTTTTTTGCACTAATTTTAGTGATTAATTTATTTTATATTTCACAATATGGTTATTTCCCAAAAAGCCAAAATATTTTCACCAGGTTATGTATATGGTACGTTGCAGATAATTTTATAGCAAATTATGACTTTTTAGTTATAATTATGTTGTAGAGGCACAATGAATTGTGCCCTCGCCCATATTATTACCTAATTTCTCCTATGGGCACGATACCTCGTGCTCCTACATTACTATTTTGTGTACTTTTTGGGTTACAATCACTATATTATAATCATATTAATTTTAATTTAAGTTTTAAGCTCTTGCTTACAATTTTAGTTAATCTATTAAAAAAAGCAGGTAGGTAGTTCCTGCTCAAATTAAATCTATATTTTACTTAAAAAAATTGGTGGCGCAAGGGGGAATTGAACCCCCGTTTGCT
>JAHJOY010000297.1 GCA_018819665.1 bacterium | reverse complement strand
CTAAGGAGATAAAAAAATGAATACATTAATAAATTTTATTTCAATAGCAGGACCATTAATATTTGCTGCCTGCATATTTGCGCTAAAAAATATACCCGTAGAAATGAAAATAGGGCTGTGGATTGTCTGTGCCCTAATACTTATATTTGACCTATATCTAATAATAAAGGATAAAAAGAATAAAGAAGAAAAATCTAAAAGAGAAGAACTTTATAATCGTTTATACGAAAGGCAGGAATTATTCGACAGAAACTTACCGGGAACCCTAGCTGATACTCTGGAAAGAAATCCTTTGTTAAAAAATTCTTTTCGCTCAGGACAAAAGTATGAGAAAGAATATAAATTTGAGGAAGCTATTAAAGCATATGAAAAATGCCTGTATAATTTAAGTATCCCCGAGGAAGATAAAATTGGTTTTAATATCCTTATTGGTAACTGTTATTATTTCTTATCTAAACTAGATCAGGCGGAAAAATATTTTAAAGAATCATTAAACATTTTAAAAAGAGTAGAAAATAAAATGGCGAAATTGCCAGCCAAATCAGCTGCCCTCGGCAACATAGGAAATATCTACCATAACTTAGGCAAACCAGATGAAGCATTAGAATATTATCAGCAAGCCTTAGAGATTAACAGAAAGCTCGGATATGAACAGGGTGCTGCCCATAATCTTAACAACATAGGTACCCTATACAATGAATTAGGTAAACACGATGAAGCATTGAAGTGTCAAGAAGAGGCGTTAGAGATTAGCAAGAAATTTAAAGATGAACAAGCTATAGCTAATAGTTTGACCAATATCGGGATAACATATACTGATTCAGGAAAACCGGAAGAAGCATTAAAACTTTTTCAGGAAGTACTAGAGATTAATAAAAAGAATAAATACCAGGAAGGAATAGCTAATGTCTTTAATAATATTGGTCTGGCCCACAGTAATTTAAGGGAAACCAATCAAGCCTTAGATTATTACCAAAAAGCATTAAAGATAAATAAAAAGATAGGCTATAAAGAAGGTGTAGCAACTAATCTGGGAAACATCGGTCTGATTTACATTACTTTAGGCAAATCTGAAGAAGCACTAAAATATTATCAGGAGGCATTAGAGGTTTTTATACATATGAATGCTGAGCCGCGAATAGAAATATTATTAAAGCTTATTAAAATTATCGAGGATGAAAAAAAGGAAAAATAAAAAATATTTTAAAATGGAGATGATAATATGTCATTAGGAATAAATACCACCACTCCGGAAGGAATTGTTTTAGCTGCTGACAGCCGGCAATCATATCGTAACCGAAAAGGGATGGCTCGCATCGGAAGCGATAATGCTTCCAAACTTTTTCAGTTGAATAAAAGGATTGGGGTAATTGTAACCGGACTGGCTTTTTTACCGGAAGATGGAGAGATGAAAAGTGTCAGTAAATTTATCGAGCAGTTTAAAAGAGAGAACGAAGTAGAAATATTGAACCTAAGAGATGCAGCAGATAGATTGCACAGTCTTTTTGATATAAAATATGAATGGCAAAAGAGGTTAGATGATGCAGTAGAAAAGATTAATAATGACCTCAAGGGGCAGGGTTTCGAAGTGGTAGAAGTTAAGCAAGAAAATTATATGATTAAATTCCAATTTAAAGACCTGCAGGGGAATTTGAAAAATGGAATCGGCGGAATCGATAGGATAACTCTTCTGGTAGCAGGTTTTAATAAAGATGGTTCCCACGAAGTCTATACTTGTATTATTCCGGGCGAGGTTCAGAAAAAACGAGATAGTAGAGAAAAAAACAAAGAATATGGAGCAAGCTGGATCGGTCAAAACGATGTGGTTTCCCGGATTGTTTTAGGATTCGATGGAAGAATCAGTAATCTAAAGTTTGTTAGTGAAGCAATGCAAAACCTGGGGCAAGAAGAAATAAGAAAACAGCTGGGAGGTTTACAATATGCTATTCAGTGGGGGACTATGACTCTCCAGGATGCCATAGATTTTTGTACTTTAATGGTTCAGACTACTTCAGCAATGCAGCGTTTCTCCGATGGCATCATAGCTAACCCAGGAGATATGCCCGGTGTTGGTGGACCGGTGGATGTAGCAGTTATCACCCCAGACCAGGGCTTCCTCTGGGTCAGCAGAAAAAAACTAAAAATCGAAGGAAAAGAAATCGATCTAGGTTAAGAATTATCTTTCCGTGTAGGGGCACGATGAATCGTGCCCATCTTATCTGTCATTCCTGCTCCCCTATATGTCATTCCCGCGAAAGCGGGAATCTATATCTTTTTTTATTTTTCCTAAACGTAGGGGCTTGATTCATCAAGCCCGCCTTTTTCTTATCTTTTATTTCTTCCTAATGTAGTAACACGATGAATCGTGCCCATCTTATCTGTCATTCCCATGAAACTTGTGCTCGTGAAAACGGGTAATAGTGATAAAATAGGGACACATCCTATTTTCTCTTTGTATATCTTAAAAGAAGATTTTAGTATATTTTTTAGTCTATTTAAAATGAATAGAAGTCAGCTTTGAATTTTAACTTAACAAAAAAAACCAGACTTAGTTTGAATTGATAAGGAATATTACCAATGCAATTACATTCTAAGTCTGGCTTTATTTTTACAATAACTTTAATTCGGGAATATATTATTCAACATCAGGATATGAAAGACCCTCTTCAACAATCCTATCGATCACAATATCGCCCTTTCACTTTTTTTGGCTGAGATTGGCCAGCTTTTTAAGATGTATTACTCAGCTGTTTCTCGGGTAGCTAAAAGATTTGAACAAGAAAGTAAAGTCAATCATAAAAT
>JAHJOY010000296.1 GCA_018819665.1 bacterium | reverse complement strand
TACGCCGGTACCGACAAAACCGTATACGCCGGTACCGACAAAACCGTATACGCCGGTACCGACAAAACCATATAAGCCAGTGCCTTTAAAGGATTATACACCTGCGCCTCTAAAACCATACAAACCAGTACCGTTAAAGCCATACACTCCAGCCCCCATCAAGCCCTACAGGCCTGTTCAGGTGTGGAGAAGAAAAGGCTTGAAGGAAGGGAAAGCAATCGATAGAGAACCCATTGAAGGAAAGGTTTGGGAATACTGTCCTGAATGTGGCGAGATCGTTAGTCTTGATCTCGACGGAAAAACCATGGTGTGTCACAATTGTAAAAACAAGATCAGGTATATACCGGATTGAAGTTGTTAACTGGTAGATGGTAGCTATTTTACTAATAAATAATAGTGAGGAGAGAAAGGTGACTTCTAAATTAACTCTATCATCATATGCCCGAAATATTCTTGACGAACTAAGAGGATATCATGTGGACAGGCTTTTGAAAATCAGAGAAGCCGATTTAATAAGGCTGTCTAAAGTGTCGGCAGTTAGAATTATTGAAGCCAGAGACGAATTAAAGAAAATTTTGAATGAGTTAAAAGAACGCAATTTCATTACCTACGAGAAACAAGGTGATAGATATATAATTAAAAGTATAGATAAAGATTAGATAAATAAATAAAAACTAAAAAATGTCATAAAATGTCTAAAGAACCAGGGAAATAACAAAAGAGGAGAAGAATTGATGAATAATACAAAATTAACTCTATCATCTTATGCCCGAAATATTTTTGATGAATTAGAAAGGCATGCAGATAGAATTTTAAAGGTCAGAGAAGATGATTTAATGAGACTGTCTAAAGTGCAGTTAGTTAGAATTATTGAAGCCAGAGAAGAATTAAAAAAAACTTTGAATGAGTTAAAAGAACATAATTTCATTAACTACGAAAAAAAAGGTGAAAGATATATAATTAGAAATATCAGCGAGTGAGAATAAATAGGGGCAGGTAGACAATGAAAACTAAAGAAGAGCATCTCTATCAGGGTAGGCTAAATAGCATAAAGGGTGAATATAAAAAGGCGATAGAGGAATATAAAAAGGCATTAGAAATAGACCCAAATTATAAACCCGCAAAGGTTAACCTCTCTCTTATCGCTTATATGAAGGGACCATTAAATAAAGACAGGATTCCTTCCCCTAAGTATATGAAATTACCAATGAAGAAGATACATGTCAAAAAGGAGGTAAAACCATGAAATATTCTACTGGTAAATATGCAAAGGTGAGACATTCCACTGCTAGAGAATGGGATGATATAGAAAAGGCAAAGAAAAGAAGCGGATATCAAGAATTAAAGCACTCTACCGGTGAAAACCCAGCGGTAAAACATGCTACAGGCGTAGAATTTGATTACAAGGCATTGATTGAAGAATCTGAGGAAAATGAAGGTATTCCCTCTAAGGTTTACTCTAAACCAAAACTTGAAGGTGATGAGTATCTCGACCTCTATCATAAGTCTCAGGGAAAGAAGGGACGAGAAAATATAGAGAATACCGAGCAAAAAAAAGAGACTAAAAGACAGGAAAAAAAGATTAAAAATAAGTCTGTAAAGAAGATAATTGTAGAATATTAAAAAGTAATTAAGAATTAAGAATGAAAAATTTAAAATCATAAAAAAATAAGGTGAATTAATTCTTCATTTTTAATTTTTAATTGGAGGAAGGTGCAAAGATGCCAACATGTAATGAAAGAGAGATTCTAAAGATAATTGATGAAGAGGGCGGAGAGTGTAGTGAAGTAAAAATATCAAGGTGTATGGGCTTGGGTCTTACTTATGTCCGAAGTATGTTAGTTTCTATGGGTATAAGGGATTATATTGATGTATTTCGGTCAGGGAAGGTAATAATCGCAGATAAAGGATGGAGGGCTTTAGGTAAGAGTCCTAAAGCACCTTGGGTAGAGTTTCAAACAGAGGCTGAGTCTCCAGTGACACCACAGGAAAAATTTAAGAGGTATATGTCAAAATGAAAGAAGGACGGGGTCGATTCAACTTAGAAAAAGACAGTAAAATTAAAAGTGGGTTAGATATGCTGAGAGAGATAAGCCTACCCTCAGAAATAGATGGAGAAAAAGTCCTTACACATAGTCAGGCAGCCTATGATGCAGGCAGTATTTCAAGATCGAGCTGGAAGATGGGTTTTTTATATCTAACTGCTAACAGATTAATTTTCACCCAAAGAGAAAATAGATTATTTGAGGTTCCTCTTGATTTATTGAATAGGCTCCAGATAATTAGTAGAAATTGGGTTCCAGGCAAGAAGGTTTCCCAACTTTGCCTGATTAAAGACTTGGAGGGGAAGAAGAACATTCTTTATCTTTCGGTAAAGGAGCCGGGAGAATGGATAAAAGCCATAGAAACAGCCAGAAAGGGGAGTTTAAATGAATTTTGAAATGGGGTTGAAGAAAGCTAAAGAAGGCATTTTTGGTGAGAATGTTCCAAGTTTCTTAAAAAATGAAAAGTTACGCTTGGTAATCTTTGGTGGAAAAGGCGGGACCGGTAAGACAACATCCTCTTGCGCCACAGGGATGTATCTGGCTCGAATGTATCCTGAAAAAAAGTTTTTAGTTGCCTCCAGCGACCCGGCGCATTCATTAGGAGATAGCTTTAATTGTCCTGTTAGTAGTTCTGTTACACTTGTTAAAGGAGTAGATAACCTTTGGGCTATTGAGATGAATCCAGATATTTTGCTGGAAAAATTTAAGAAGAGAAATAAATTTTCCATAGAGAATTTTTCCAAGATGTCTTTTTCTACTGACCAAATTGATATAAGAGACTTTCTTAGCTTTAAATTGCCTGGTATGCAAGAGATGACCATTCTCTTGGAAATAGTGAATTTACTCAAATTTGGGATATTTAGAACCCATGAGTATGATTTAGTTATCTGGGATACTGCACCCACCGGACATACCCTTAGGTTGCTGGAGTTGCCTGATAAGATCCTCAAATGGATTGAAGTTTTTGAAACATCTTTCCTCAGATACAATCGAGTTGCAGTAGGAGCAGCAATGATAGGCTTTAAAATCCCCGGACGTATGCCTCCAAAAGGGAATGTTCGCAAATTTATGGATACATTGTCGAAAGAGTTAGAAAAGGCAAGAGCAATTCTTAAAGACGAAGAAAAATGTGAATTTAATCCGGTTACTATTCCAGAGGAATTAAGTATAGTAGAAACAGAGAGACTCCTTACTACTCTAAGAGAAGAAGGCATTCCTGTGCGTAATATCATTGTGAATCGTATTCAAGATGAGAAAAAATGTGCCTTTTGTTCAACCAGGGGAAAGGGGCAGGAAAGCTATCTTAGAGAGATTGATGAAAGGTTTTCTTCTTACAATCTTGTCAAGCTCCCGGTATTTTCAAATGAAGTACGGGGAAAAGAACGGCTATTGAATTTTGGTGAATTTTTATCCGGGAATGGTACTCAATATTCACCACAACCTATATCAGTGCCCTTAAGAGGTGAAGATAATTTTAAGCCGGGTATGTTGTCAGAAATTTTAAATAAGGATTTGCAGTTTGTTATCTTTGGCGGTAAAGGCGGGGTAGGAAAGACTACAATCTCAGCATCCTCGGCATTATCTATTGCTAAGCACAACTCGGGCAAAAAAGTATTAGTTTTCTCTACTGACCCTGCTCATTCCCTGGCTGATAGCTTTGCTACTCCTATAGGGGATACAGTAACTCCTATAAAGACTGAAGGTAAGCTCTATGCTTTGGAAATAGATGGTGCAGCTTTATATCAGGATTTTAGAAAGGAGTATAAGTCAAATATAGGAGATGCCTTTAAAAAATGGCAGAACAGTTATCTTGCTGGCAGCAGAAAATGGAAGTTAGATTTTGACGAAAAAGTTATGGTTGAATTTGTCGATACTTATCCGCCAGGCTTGGAAGAGGTATTAGCTTTGGAAAAGATTATGGGATTTATTAAAAGAGGAGATTTTGATATATATATTTTTGACACCGCACCCACCGGGCATTTGATTGAACTTCTAAAATTTCCGGAGTTAGTCAGAGAGTGGCTAAGAGTCACTTATAGGGCGATGCTAAAATATCATCGGGAGGTTCCCGTTGACAATATTGAAGTTTTGGGTAAAAAGATATTATCCTCTCAAGAGACAGTACAGAAAATGCAGGCCCTTCTTACAAATCCCCAAAAAAGTGGATTTATAGCTGTAACTATCCCGGAAGCAATGGGTATCCTTGAGACTGAAGACCTTCTCGCAAGTATGAGAGAGCTTGGTATTCCCTCCGGTCATATTGTGGTTAATATGGTAATTCCGCTCACAGATTGCGCTTTTTGTAGTTTAAAGAGGAGTGAGCAATTAGATTATATACAACATATGGGTAAAAAAAATGAATTCAAAAAATATAAAATAGTAAAGGTGCCATTATATTCACATGAAATAAGAGGATTAAATGACTTAACAGAAATGTCTAACTTTATGTATGAAAAGGAAGAAAAGGGAAAAAAGGAGGAAAAAATTGGCTAATCGGAATCGGAAAATCAAATGTGTTTTAATCGATCCACCTGATGAGTCTCCTAATTTTTTTCAAAAACAGAACACCCCTAAGGTTACTGAAATGCACGAAGTCTACCCCTCCCTGGGACTTTTATATATAGCAGCTGTCCTTAAACAGAATAATATTGATGTTTGCCTAATTGAAGCAAGAACAAGGGGACTTTCATATGATAAAGTAATTAAGGAAGTTAAAGAAGAAGACCCTGACTTTGTTGGTATAACTGCTATTACTGCCAGGATTAATAATGCCCTTTATCTTTCGGCTAAAGTAAAAGAAATCAATCCGGATATAAAGATAATCTTAGGGGGACCGCACATACATTTTGAACATAGAACTGTTATTAATAATCCTTCGGTTGATTTTTGTGTAAGGGGTGAAGGTGAAATAACGGTTCTGCATTTGATCACTTGTGTTTTAAATGGTGGTAATCTTAGAGATATTAGGGGAATAACATTCAAAGCCAAAAATAACGAGGTAACTGTTAATCCTGATAGGCCTTTTATTCAGGATCTAGATAGATTGCCTTTTCCGGAAAGAGGTCTGTTGCATAGTCCGGCTTATAAGGGGACATGGACTGAAGGTGAAGCTTTTAGTCCGATGCTGGCAACAAGGGGATGTCCCTTCTTATGTCAATTCTGCGCTGCTCCTACCATCTGGGGTAGGCTGCAAAGAAGAAGGTCTGTAGTAAATGTACTTGATGAATTGGAGGAAATTTATAATAAATTCGGGGTAAGATATATCAGATTTGTTGATGATCTTTTAGTTGTAAACAAGAAATGGGCAATTGAATTGTGTAGAGGAATGATCAAACGAGGTCTAAATGATCTTTCCTGGGCTTGTGATGGAAGAGTCGGTGTCATGTCTGAAGAATTACTGGAAGAGCTAAAAAAAGCGAACTGCAAAGTCATTTTCTATGGAATTGAATTCGGAAATCAAAGAATATTAGACCTATCCAAAAAGGGAATTAACGTAACACAAGTTAAAGAAACCATAGAGATGACTTTAAAAGCCGAGATATCTTCTTATGGTTATTTTATGATGGGTTATCCCACGGAGACAGTTGAGACAGTTGAAGATACAATAAACCTTGCTACAGAGCTTGGTTTGGAATACGGTATGGATAACGCCGGTTTTTCAATAGTTACTCCTTTTCCGGGAACAGAATTATATAAATACTGCCAGAGAAATAATATGTTAAAATCTACAGACTGGAATCGATATTCATACCAGAGGGGAGAAAGTATTATAAAATTAGAAAATATAGCAGATAAAGAGCTTCAGGCATTATACGAAAAAGCTCTTTATGAATTTAAATTTAAAGAAAAACTTAGACAATTTAAATAATGGGGTGAATAAATGACTGTATGGTGCACAGACAAGATAGGATGGAGTCAAACACTGCGAATGGCATACAAGTCTGCCTCTAACAGTGAGTATGAGAGGGCAATTGAATATTATAAAGATGCTTTAAAAGAAGGAAAAAACACTGTTCTTATTTATAACAATCTGGCAGATACATATATGAATACCAATAGGCTTGACGAAGCTATGATTTGTGCGGAAGAGGCAATGGCCAAGGCTGAAGATAAGACGATTTCTTATGTTACGCTTGCTGAAATTTATCAGGCTAAAGGTGAGAATAAGAAGGCGGTTGATTGTATAATTAGAGCACAGGAAATATTGGAAGAATCAGTACCTGAATTGAAAAATATAGTTTTCGATTCCGTAGATGAAGTAATAAAAAAATTACCTTCCAGGATTAAATTTGATATTGCTTCCAATGATTGGATTCGGATTGTGTATTTAGTCAAGTCTATGATGTCTAATTACCAGGTAGAGAGGGATTATGTAAAGAGAGGAGCTTCCTGGAAATTCCTCTTAGATATCAGAAAGAAGAGCTTAAGTTCAATAGGACAAAAGTATCTCTGGACTAAAGAAAAATTGGGGATTAAAGGAAATAACACTATTGCTATAGCTAATACTTATGGAGCAGTGTGTGCAATTACCGGAAGCCCTAAAGTTATAGTAGTGGAAAAAAGCCGGATTTCTTCGACAATCCGAATTCCTACCTGCTGGCAATACAGTGTAATTAGAAGTATGGAATTAGATAAAGACCCGGGTTGGGTAAAATGTTCTTGTATGTGTACTAAACAACTAAATAGTATAGCTAAAGCGATTAACCCAGACATTTATTTTGAATTTACCTCAACCCTTGCAGATAAACATAAGTATTGTGAAGGGGTATTTAAAATTAAAGAAAGTGAGTATTAATTAGTAATATAATATGAAAAATAAACCTGTGTTGCATGCAAATGAAGAAGTAATTTTTACCAGTTCGGGTGCATATAAAGATAGCCTGCGAAGTGGTTGGAAATTGAGCAATCTTTATTTAACTGATCAGAGACTATTTCTTTGGAATTCGACCAGGACTTTGCTGCAAATTCCTCTTGAAAATATAACGGGGATTAGCATTCAAGAGAAATATTTTATATTAAGGAGAAAAGATGCCCTTTGTATTTCTTATCAAAATCTAAGTAATAAAGGTCTTTCCCAGGTCTGGATTATGATAGAAGATGTACATAAATTGAAAAAGAAGATATATGAAAAAAGCTTATTAAAAATAGAT
>JAHJOY010000295.1 GCA_018819665.1 bacterium | reverse complement strand
TATCTCGTAAAGAAGATGGAAGATATGAAATTAAATAGTAATAGAAAATAGGGACGTATTGCATGCGCCTCTACTACTAACTACCTAATTACATATTACTTATATATCATTTATTATTTATTACTTATTACATATCACACATTACATATTACTCATTACTGGTTAACTAAACCGAAGGAGGATTTAGATGGAAGAACACAGAATAGAATTGACTGTAAATGGAGAGAAAATAAGTTCTACCACAAAAGCTGAAGAATCATTATTAAAATTTTTACGCCGAAATGGCTTTACCGAAGTGAAATGCGGTTGTGAAAAAGGGGAATGTGGTACTTGCACAGTTATTTTAAATAAAAAGGCTGTTAAGTCATGTATTGTCTTGGCCTTACAGGTTAATCATAAAGAAGTATGGACTGTGAAAGGTATGGAAAAACTGGAATTAGGAAGAAAATTGCAGGAAAGTTTTGTTAATCACGGGGCAATACAATGTGGTTTTTGTACTCCCGGCATGATTCTAACCGCCAAAGATTATATGGATAAAAATCCCATTCCTGATAGAAAGGAAATTAAAAAAGCTATATCTGGAAATCTATGCAGATGTACAGGATATAAGAAGATTGTCGATGCTATCTATGCAGTAGCAATAGAAAATCAGAAATCATAATAAATTTATATTTTGTAGGACAAGCGTCTCGCCTGTCTATGCATGTAGGGGTTCGATTCATCGAACCCGCAATAAAACGGGTCGGATAAATCCGACCCCTACAAATACTTGTAGATCGTTTTGTCATTACACCCTGACAAATTTTAGAAAGATTGGAAGGTGATATTAATGTCTGAATTTAAGATAGTTGGTAAACCAATACCTCGGCATGATGCCTGGTCTAAAGTAACCGGGGACCTTAAATATGCCGATGATTTTTCTTTGCCCGGAATGTTATTTGCCAAAGTTCTTCGCAGTAAATATCCGGCAGCTAAAATTATTTCTGTAGATACCGGTAAAGCAGATCAATTAGATGGTGTACGAGCTGTTTTAACCGCCAAAGATGTTCCTCACAACGAAACAGTAACCAAGTTTGGTCAGAGCACAGAGGTGGGAAAAGGATTTGAAGGTTTATACCGGGTTTTGGCCGATAAAAAAGTTAGATTTATGGGAGAAGCAGTTGCTCTGGTTGCTGCCGAGACAGAGGAAATTGCCGAGAGAGCCTTAGATTTAATTAAAGTGAAATATGAACCTCTCCCCGGGGTTTTTGATCCCTTAGAGGCCATAAAGCCGGGTGCTTATCTGGTGGGAGAAAACAATACCAATATAATAGGCGAGTTTGGCTGCCATCAAGGTGATATTGAAAAAGGTTTTGCTCAGGCCGATATAATAATTGAAGATACCTATAAAGTACCTTTTGTTGATCATGCTTATTTAGAGACCGAAGGAGGCATTGCCTGGATAGATGATTATGGAGTAATTAACATCAGAGTTGGTTCTCAGGTTATAGAGCATTTTAGAGATGTTGCTGATGTACTTGGTCTACCCCACAATAAGGTTCGTTATATAGGTACTATGATGGGCGGGGGATTTGGTGGTAAAGAGGATATTACTGTGGAAACTTATTTAGCTCTACTTACCTGGAAGACTAAGAAACCGGTAAGATTAGTCTATACTCGTGAAGAATCTATCTTGTGCCATAGTAAAAGACATCCTTTTGTTATGAAATATAAAGTTGGCGCGAAAAAAGATGGCAAACTGGTTGCTTTAGATGCGGAATTAATATCTGATGCCGGGGCCTATCCTTACTTAAGTCCCTGGGTCACTTTATACGCAACTGTTAATGCAGCTGGTCCCTATTGTATTCCCAATGTTAAAGTTAAAGCTCATTGTGTATTAACTAACAATACTTTTACTAGTGCTAACAGAGGATTTGGAGCCCCACAGCCTAATTTTGCCTATGAAAGCATAATGGATGAATTATCTCATAAGCTTAATATAGACCCTCTGGAAATCAGGCGCAGAAATTGCCTTACTACCGGAAAAGCTTTGGCGACAACCGGTCAAGTCTTCAAGACCTATGTTGCCCTTCCTGAAGTTGCCGAGAAAGCCTGGGAAGCTTTGGGGAAACCTACTGGATGTGAAGATGAAAATAGAAAAATAGGACGAGGATTAGCTATAGGGCTGATGAGTTATGGCAGGATGACCTTTCTCCATGATTCTTCCCGCTGCTACGTAAGGTTAGAGTCAGATGGGAGTGTATTAATCAGATCCGGAATACCTGATTTAGGCGGGGGGCAGATTTCTTTGCTCTGTCAGATTGTTGCTGAAGAACTGGGAGTACCTATGTCCCAGGTGAAGATTTACCATAGCGATACAGCATTGACTCCTCTTGCTGGAACCACCACCGCAACCCGGCAGACTTATATGTCCGGAAATGCTACCCTTAAGGCTGCCCGAGAGATAAGAAATAGAATTTTAAATAAAGCTGCAGTGATATTAAATGTTAATCAAGATAAATTAGATATTATCAATGAAAAAGTTTTAGTTAACTATGATCCCTCGCAATATGTGCCTTTAGTTGAAGTGGTAAAGGCTTGTAATACGGATGGAATAGAATTATTTTGCGAAGCACAATTTAATGCCCCATTTACTACAACACCTGATTTGTCAAATATTAGAGGGATGACCTTCCCTGATTTTACTTTCGGAGCCCAGGCAGTAGAAGTAGCGGTGGATACGGAAACCGGACAGGTAGAAATTCTAAAACTTACTACCTGTTATGATGTGGGGAAAGCCATTAATCCTTTGAGCGTAGAAGGCCAGATGGAGGGTGGTTCAATATATGGAATGGGCTATGCCCTTACCGAAGAGGTTATTATAGAGAAAGGAATTACCATGACCCCCTCTTTTGCTGAGTATATTATTCCCACAGCAGTTGATGTACCCGATGTAAAGGCGATTCTGGTAGAGTCAGGTGGAGGATTAGGACCTTATGGAGCCAAAGGAATAGGTGAACCAGCCTGCAGCATTATCGCCCCGGCTATCTTGAATGCAATTTATGATGCTACCGGAGTAAGAATTAAGAGTTTACCTGCAACCCCGGAAAAAATAATAAGAGCTTTTAAAAAAGATTATTTTAAAAAATAATAAATTGATTACAACCCAAAAAGTAAACAAAATGGTAATGTAGGG
>JAHJOY010000294.1 GCA_018819665.1 bacterium | reverse complement strand
TTGATGAGACACTTGATAGAATATTTAAGAAAAAAGATAGTTATTCTTAGACATTATCTACATAAATTAAAGAATAAAAAAGAGGTTTATTATGGAAATAAAAGAATTATTAATTATGGCAAAAGAGGAAGATGCTTCTGATTTACACCTTAATGTGGGAATTCCTCCAGTACTTCGCATAAACGGAAAATTGAAAAAATTAGATTTACCAGAATTAACCCCAGAGAGTACTCATGAAATGATATATAGTATTCTAAACGAAAGACAGAAGACTGATTTTGAAAAATATGGCGAATTAGATCTATCTTACGAATTAGCTAATGTAGCCCGTTTCAGGATAAATGTCTTTAAACATCGTCGGGGAGAAGGGGCTGCTTTTAGATTAATACCTGAGAAAATTAAGACCCTTTCTGAATTAAATTTACCCTCAATTCTTTCCAACTTTACTGAGAAAGATAAAGGGTTCGTATTACTTACTGGGCCTACAGGGAGTGGAAAATCGACTACTTTAGCTGCTTTAATCGATATTATCAATAAGAACAGGTATGATAATATAATTACCATAGAAGATCCCATCGAATTTATTCATTATCATAAAAATTGTCTTATTTCACAAAGAGAGGTAGGTTCGCATACTAAATCTTTCGCATCTGCTTTACGTAACGCTTTAAGGGAAGATCCTGATGTAATATTAGTGGGAGAAATGAGAGATCTCGAGACTATTTCTATGGCTTTAACTGCAGCTGAGACAGGGCATTTAGTATTTTCCACCCTTCATACTATTAGTGCAGGGGAAACGGTAGAAAGGATAATAGATGTGTTTCCTCCCCATCAGCAAAATCAAGTTCGAATGCAACTTGCTGGATCTATTCTGGGAATTGTAGCTCAGACTCTTATGCCCACCTTGGATGGCAAGGGGAGAGTTCCTGCATTAGAAGTAATGATTGCCAATCCGGCCATTAGAAATCTAATAAGAGAAGGAAAAACTTATCAAATTCCTTCTACTATCCAGATTAGTAAAAAAGACGGTATGCAGAGTTTGGACCAATCATTGAAAGATTTGCTCATGGAAGGCAAAATTAGCCGAGAAGATGCCATAAAAAAAGCTACTGATAAAAAAGCATTTATGTATGGTTAAAGGGGTCAGGTCTTGCAATATAACATATTTTTATTATATTGCAAGATCTGACCCCTTTAAGAAAAAAGGAGAGGAAAATATTGTTTATTAAGGTACCCAAAGGAACACAGGATATTTTACCTGAGGATATTTCGAAATGGTATTATATCGAAGATATGATAAAAGAGATTCTGAATAAATATGGTTATAAAGAAATAAGAACTCCGTTCTTTGAATATACTGACCTTTTTGTCCGGGGAATAGGCGAATCTACTGACATAGTTACAAAAGAGATGTTTACTTTTCCTGATAGAAAAGGAAGAAGTCTTACCTTGCGTCCTGAAGGGACAGCCCCAGTAGTTAGGGCTTATTTGGAAAATAAAATGGATAGAGCTTCTCAGGTGGTGAAGTTATTTTATATTGGCCCAATGTTCAGATGTGAAAAACCACAAGCCGGTAGATTTCGTCAATTTAATCAATTCGGAATCGAAGTCATTGGAACTAAATCTTCCGCTGCAGATGCTGAAGTTATCCTTACTGTTTTAGATGTTTATAAAAAACTGGGTTTAAAAAATCTTGAAATTTTAATAAATAGTGTGGGCTGTAAAAAATGCAGAGTTGATTATGTCCAAAAATTAAAAAATTATCTAAAAAACAAAAAAGATTTTCTATGTTCTGAATGTAAAGAGAGGTATAGTAAAAATCCTTTAAGAGTTTTGGATTGTAAAAAAGATAGCTGTAAAAAAATTATAGAATCAGCTCCGGTGATTACTGAAAATCTTTGTCAGGAATGCGAATTACATTTTTTAGAAGTTAAATCATATCTTAATGATCAAAAAATTATATTTCATGAAGACCCTCAATTAGTAAGAGGATTAGATTATTATACCAAAACTGCTTTTGAAATTATTTCGAGAGGATTAGGGGCTCAAAATGCTATAGGCGGCGGCGGTAGATATGATGATTTAGTTGAAGAGTTGGGTGGGAAACCAACTCCAGCAGTAGGATTTGCCGCGGGGATAGAGAGAATGATTATTGCTATAGATCAACAAAAGGTCGAATGGCCTGTGGAAAAGAGATTAGATATATTTGTAGCTAAGGTTAATGAAAAGAATAAAGATACAGCTTTTAGATTATTGCAAAAAATAAGAAATACCGGCTTATCTGCTGATATGGATTATTCCGAAGGAAGCTTAAAATCACAAATGAGGATAGCCAATAAAATAGGAGCAAGATATACAGTAATAGTTGGTGAGGAAGAATTATCTAAAAATATGGTGATTCTCCGCAACATGCAAACCAAAGAACAAAAAGAAATTAAAATAGATAATCTAATCAATGAGATAGGTTTTTAAGGGGTCAGGTCTTGCAATGACACATTTTTTTAACGACAAGCAAGCATTGATGAAAAATGTGTCATTGCAAGACCTGACCCCTATATC
>JAHJOY010000293.1 GCA_018819665.1 bacterium | reverse complement strand
CTTATGGAGTGGAGGCGATATACAATGAAAATGAGAGTGTATGAATTAGCTGAAGAATTAAAAATACCGGCTAAAGAACTGATAGGGTTTTTAAATGAAGAAGGAATTAAGGTTAAAAATCATATGAGTACTTTAGATAAGGATACTATCGAATTAATTAAGGAAGTTATTGATGCTGAAAAGGAAAAAAAGGTAAAAGAAAAGAAGAAACAACTTAAAGTGATAGAAATTAATAAACTTCCGAATTTAAAAGAACTTTCTTCACAGCTAAAAGTTTCTTTATCAGAGATAATACAAAAAATTATACAATTTGAAACAATAAGTTCGATTGACAAGGAAGTTCCTGTAAATATTTTAAAAAATATCGCTAAGGAATACGGGTATAAGATAGAATTATCTGATAAATTAAAAAGTAAAAGCAGTCTCCAAAAAAAAGATAAAACTATAAATTTAATTGTAAAACCTCCTGTCGTTACTGTAATAGGACATGTTGATCATGGTAAAACTACTCTTCTTGATACTATTCGAAAGACAGATGTCACCAAAGGGGAAGTGGGTGGAATTACGCAACGAATTGGGGCATACCAAATTAATATAGATCATAAAAAAATTGTGTTCATTGATACTCCGGGGCATGAAGCTTTCACCACAATGAGGGCCCGAGGAGTAAAAGCTACAGACATTGCAGTTTTGGTTGTGGCAGCAGATGATGGAGTAATGCCTCAAACCGTCGAAGCAATTAATCATGCAAAAGCGGCAAATGTTCCTATTATCGTAGCAATAAATAAAATCGACAAAGCTAATGCCAATGTCGAAAAAGTAAAGAAAGGATTATCAAAATACGACTTAGTTCCTGAAGAATGGGGAGGAGAAACTCTAATGGTGGAGGTTTCTGCCCTTCAAAATAAAGGCATTGAAAAATTATTGGAAACTATTTCATTACAAGCAGAGATGTTAGATTTAAAGGCAAATCCTGACATTCCGGCAAAAGGTCTAATAATAGAAACGAAATTAGACAAGAAAAGAGGAATTATTGCTTCAGTATTAATTCAAGATGGATCACTAAAGATTGGTGATTATTTCATTGCAGGATTATCCTATGGTAAAATTAGAAACCTTGTTGACGACAAAGGGAAAAGCATTAAAAAAGCAGGACCTTCAACTCCGGTTGAGATTATAGGTTTTTGTAAAATGCCTCAGGCGGGTGATTACTTCCAAATAGTACCCGATGATAAGCTCGTTAAAATTATAATTAGCGAAAGGGAGGATGAGGGAAGAAGTAAAATTATAGTAAAACCATCACTCTCTTTGGACAATTTATTTTTAGAGATGAAAGAAGGAAAGATAGATAAATTAAATATAATTTTAAAGACGGATACGCAAGGTTCCTTAGATGCTTTGCAAGAGGCAATAAAAAAGATAAAAATTGAAAATGAAGAAGTAAAAATTGACATTATACATGCAGGCGTCGGAAACATTACCGAAACGGATGTTATGCTGGCCTCTGCTTCCAAGGCAATAACAATTGGCTTTAATATTCGCCCAGATACAAATGTCCAAAAAATAGCTAAGTCCGAGAAGGTAGACATCAGATTATATAAGATTATATATGATCTAATAGATGAAATTAAGTCTGCTTTAAAAGGTTATTTAAAACCAAAAATCGAAGAATACATCTGCGGACAAGTAGAAGTTAGGGAAGTATTTAAAATACCTAAGATTGGTACTATTGCAGGAAGTTATGTATTAAATGGTAAAATATCAAATAATGATAAAATACGAGTAATAAGAGACGGTAAATTAATATATGAAGGAAAAGTCTCTTCACTAAAAAGATTTAAAGAAGATGTAAAAGAAGTTAATACTGGTTTTGAATGCGGAATCGGTATAGAAAAATTTAATGATATTAAATTGAAAGACATACTTGAATTTTATACTTTTAGAGAAATAAAAGATAAAAAAATTATTTAGTCGTTAATGAATAGTGAATAGTGAATAGTGAATAGTGAATAGTGAATAGTGAATAGTGAATAGTGAATAGTGAATAGTGAATAGTGAATAGTGAATAGTGAATAG
>JAHJOY010000292.1 GCA_018819665.1 bacterium | reverse complement strand
TGGCATGATCTAATTTGTCAATTATTACTAAATCTCCACGCTGGCAAAGTGTAGTTACCGCAGCTAAATTAGTTACATATCCGCTGCTGTAAGTAACCGCATCTTCTGCTCCTGTAAACTCTGCAATTTTTGCTTCCAATTTTTCATGCATCTTGGTGGTGCCAGCAAGTAATCTGACTCCTGCAGCACCTGTCCCATATTTTTCAATGGCATCAATGGCCGCTTTTTTTATTTTGGGATGAGTAATCAATCCCAAATAATTATAAGAAGCAAACATTGTCATCTTTCTTCCATCGATAGTTACTTTTGCTCCAGAAGCTCCATCTATGCTTTTTAAGTAAAAATACCGTTTTTCATCTTTCATTTTTTTTAGTCTTTGATTAAGTTCATTTATTTTTTCTTCTAATGGAATCACCATTTCTCTTCCTCCTCTTTAGCATTAAATTTTTGCTCTATTTAACTTCTCTATCCTTGGCTTAAAGCCAGTTTTTTCTATTAATTTTAAATAATCTTCCGGTTGTAATTCTTCTGGAGATTTCCCGGATATTGCTACCAGAGTAGCTTGGAATACATTGGTTCCGAAAGATCTTCCCTCGAATTCTGGAGTCGTAGTAATTAAATAACTCACCCCTCTTTTTTTAAGATCTTCAACGTTAGAACTGGTAATAGTATTGGTAATAATTATTTTACCTTCCATATCTTCAGGCATATATTGGCTTATACCTAAATAATCACCAGCAATTATATCGGCATCTTGAAAATATTTAACATATTTTAAATTAGACTTCTCTTGTTTTTCGCCTGTAGGATATAAATATTTTATAGGGACATATATTAATATTGGCAAAAGCAGCCGAGCAAAAATTTCAATACTTCGAAAAGAATGAAGCGGGATAGGGATATTCAAACAAAATATTAAATCTCCAAAAGTCATCTCACACCCTGCTTCTATTAAACCTTCAGCCATTCCAAATCTATCCACCGTAATAGTGACTAAAGCCTTCTTTCCTTTTAAGGGAATGTCAGTTTGGGTATCAATATATTTTACTACGCTCTTTTCTAATACATATTTTATCCCGGTACCATCTACAATGGGAGTCTTTTTGATAGCTCTGATAATTTTTTCAGATTCTTTTATGGTATATCTTTTCCCTTGAGGCCCGGAATACAAATATAAATCTGTCCCTCCCAAACTGAAGATATCTACCTTTCCATCATTCTCTTGGAATATTTGCATCATCTTTTTCACATCGCCATCAGTTCCTCTTCTTTCGATTTCAATTTTCTCCCCTAAAACCTCGACCACGACTTTATGATCTCTGGTGGAAGAACCCAGACTAACCCCTAAAACTTTTTTCATTTTTAAATCCTCCCTCTTCTTCAGAATTTAAATTAACCTTTAACTTGTTTTACTATTTCTATTATCTTTTCAGGATTAACATATTTGCTTTCTTTAATAGGCGAATGACCGATAATTATACCAATAACCTGGACGCTGAATATTTTTTCTACTACAGGTACTCTCATATCTGAACCCATAAAAATAATCAAATCAAAATCTGCCAAGTTGACAATTATTTCCATAATTTCATTAAATAATTCACTCTTGGTTTTTTTCTTTATAAAATCAAAGCGCTCCTCTTGGGTTAAAAGTAAAATAAACTCAATCCCCAGATCTTCTGCTAAACAAGTTAGCTCTTCTTTGTTCTTGATAGGAAAACCGATTAAGGCAATCTTATTGCCTTTCCTTATTTCTCCTAAACTTTCTAACCTGGAGACAAAAGTTCGTTCAACTCCTAATTTGCGGGCTACTCCTTCCTGGGTCACGCCTTTAGTGCGCAATTCTAAAATTTTATTTATTTCTTTATTCAATTTTTCTTTACTTATAACCTTTTCCCCAATTCTAATAAATTGCATCTTATATATGTTCTCCTGTATACAAAAATGTATACATAAAATATAGCACAAGTTGCTTCTCAAAGCAATTTTTTTTTGAAAATAAATGAAAGAATATTACTATACCATTATCGTAACCATTCTTGACTTTTTTGCTGAAAGAGTGCTAATTGCAGATTAAGAGAAAAACTTTAAGACTTTATATTTTCTATCCTTCTACTATTCCACCTCCTAGCACCGTGTCTTCCTGGTAAAACACTGCCGATTGTCCCGGGGTAATCGCTCTTTGGGGTTTTTCAAAATTAATTAGGACCCTGTCTTCACCATAAGGAGAAATAATTGCCGGAGATTTTTTACTATTATATCTTATCTTTACCTCTGCCTTTATAGAATCTAAAAGTTTATCACCAGAAATAAAATTTAAATCTTTTACTAATAATTTATCCCTATAAAGATCTTTATCATCGCCCAGAGTAATTACATTTTGGTGGGAATTTATTTCAATTACATACATACGCTTATTCAAAGATACTCCCAATCTTTTTCTCTGTCCAATAGTGTAAAAAGGAATACCTTGATGCTCTCCTAATATTTTCCCTTCTTTATCTATAAACTTGCCAGGTTTGACAGTATCTTTAA
Source organism: bacterium (assembly GCA_018819665.1). Taxonomy (GTDB): domain Bacteria; phylum Atribacterota; class Phoenicimicrobiia; order Phoenicimicrobiales; family Phoenicimicrobiaceae; genus Sediminicultor. The sequence goes on along the minus strand of JAHJOY010000292.1, from coordinate 3,301 downwards.
TATGTTGAGTTAAAAACTTTCTATAATTATCGTCCCGGATAAAACAAATTTCCTGACTCTCTTCTTTTTTATAATTTTTTAATCCATATTTTTTAGCCAATTCTCTGGTTTGGCTTTTCTTAAATTTGCTCAAAGGAAACAAAACGCAGGGCAATATTTCCTGGTTTAATCTATAAAGAAAATAAGATTGGTCTTTGTTTTCATCTACCCCTCTCTTAAGCAAAAATTTTTTGCTCTTCTGGTCATATTCATTGATAGCATAATGGCCGGTGGCAAGATAATCCGCACCTAAAGATTTTGCTTTCTCCAATAATAATCCAAATTTTATTTTCAGATTACAGACTACACAAGGGTTGGGGGTTCGGCCTGTGAGATATTCTTGGCAGAAATAGTCTATAACTATATTTTTAAATTCTTTGGTAAAATCCAGAACATGCCAGGGAATTTTTAGATTTTGAGCGGCCTGTTCCACTGATTCTAAATTTTCGTTACCCTCATAATGATAGATAGTTACACCGAGAACATTATAACCTTCTTCTTTTAATAGGGCAGCAGCTAATGAACTGTCCACCCCTCCGCTCATAGCCACTACTACTTTCTTTTTTAAATTTTTAATCATAATAGTTTATTCTCTTTTTGTGCTTAGCATTTATCCTTGTATTCTTAGGATTTCTAATTTATCATCTATTAATGGTTTTACCTTCATGGTTCTGACTAATTCTTTAGATTTACTATAATAATTAATATTGACTTCTTCGTTTTCTTCTTCATTTCTATCGCAATACCTTGCAGTAATCCGACAGGATTTATCGATCAGTTCGTTACTTACTTTAGACCCCTTTTTTAACAAAGAAACCGGGCCTTTTAAATTTTTAGCTTTAAAAAGAAAGTCTCCATCTTGAAAAAAATTTTGTAGTTGTTCATTCTCTTCCTTATTTCTTCCTACTACCAATTTAATATCTTTACTTAGTCTGAAGTGTCGGCCTAATTTTAACAGTTCTATCTCTTCTAAAGAAAAACTTTCCTGAGTAAATAAATCTCTTAATCTTTTAGAAAAAGCCGGCTCGGTTAATTTGCAACCTCCAGCCGGTGAAGGATAATCCTTTATCCCCATTTTGGCAGCCAACTCCATCTGTCTTTTTCTCGAGCGGCCAGAAATATCCAACAATTTATTTCTGTCCACCAACCCCTCTTTTTCGGGAATGATCTCCGCTAATAATAAAGCAGATAAGGGACGAAGAATTTTACCTTCAAACCCTGATTCTCTCTCAATTATACTTAAGCTATTTCTGTTCTGAGACATCGGTCTTTCTCCCAAAACTTCGCCACTTAAGATAAAAGAAGCTCCTATCTTGTTCATATATTCTCCCGCCTTTTTGAACATAAGGGCATGACAGTCTATACAGGGATTCATATTCTTTCCGAACCCATACTTGGGTTTTTTTAAAATCTTTAGAAGCTCTTCGGTAATATCTATTATTTCTAAATTTATATCTAAATCCTTTGCTATTACATAGGCTTCATCCAAACCAAAGAAGGGAGTCTTAAAATTAACCCCTTTTACTTCTATCCCCTGTTCCTGGATAAGTTTTACCGCTAAAATACTATCTAAACCTCCAGAGAACAAAGCTACCGCTTTTATCTTATTTTTCATCTTTTTATCCTTTTTTTATTTTTTGAGCTATTTTACATAAATCTTTTAAAGAAGTAGCATCTAAGGTTTGATTTATCTGTTGGGTTAACTCCTCTAATAATACCCTGATGGCACAATCTTCTATTTTTTTACATTTCTTTGGGCTATTCTTATTAATTTTTTTGCCAGCTAAAATACAATCAACTAAAACTATCGGCCCCTCAACTGCTCTAATTATGTCACCGGTATTAATTCTCTCGGCTTCTTTGGCTAATAAATACCCTCCACCTGCTCCCCTGATGCTTTTTACTAAATTTGCTTTCTTTAATTTATTAAACAATTGTTCTAAATATTGCAGAGAGATCTCTTGTCTCAGAGAAATCTCTCTTAAAGAAATCGGCTTTGAATTATTATATTGATTTTGGGCTAAATCTATCATTGCCCGAAGTGCGTACCTTCCTCGAGTAGATAATTTCATTGGTCTTACTCCTCAATTAATTTAACTTTACTAAAAAATTATATTATTTATGACCATTTTTGTCAACTTTCTCCTTAACGCTTTCTCCTTAATAAACTCCTTAGAACCAACACCTCTCCATATCTTTTTAGTTAATTGTATTTTTTACTTAATTAGGTATGTGGTGCAGAAAATCATATTTTTCCTGATTCAGCTTTAAAAACTTTAAATAATGCTTTATAATACTTTTTATAAGATTAAAATTTACTATATAAAACACAGCAATTATTTTTAAAAAATAAAGAGGAGTATAAAATGGAGCAAAAATGGTGGAAAGAAGCGGTAGTGTATCAAATCTATCCCAGAAGTTTTAAGGATAGCAATAGAGATGGCATCGGAGACCTACCGGGAATTATTCAAAAATTAGATTATTTAAAAAACTTAGGAGTAAACGTTGTCTGGTTATGCCCGGTCTATAAATCTCCCAATGATGATAATGGCTATGATATCAGTGATTATCAGGATATTATGGATGAATTTGGCGATATGAAGGATATGGAAAATCTTTTAGCGGAAGCACATAAAAGAGATATAAAATTAATTATGGATTTAGTAGTAAATCATACTTCTGATGAACATCCCTGGTTTATGGAATCCCGTTCCTCTTTAGATAATCCTTATCGAGATTTTTATATTTGGAGAAAGGGTAAAAATGGTTTACCTCCCAATAATTGGGGTTCTGTTTTTGGCGGCTCCGCGTGGGAATACGATAAAATTACTGATGAATATTATTTGCATATTTTTTCCAAAAAACAACCTGACTTAAATTGGGAAAACCCTCGGGTAAGAGAAGAAATTTACAAGATGATGAAATGGTGGTTAGAAAAAGGAATCGATGGCTTCCGGATGGATACGGTAAATATGTTCTCTAAAGTCCCCGGTTTACCCGATGGGAAAATAATAAAAGGATATAAATATGGAGATGGCAGCCCTTATTTTTTAAATGGCCCGTATATTCACGAATACCTGCAAGAAATGAACAAAAAAGTGCTTTCAAAATACGACATTATGACTGTAGGAGAAACTCCCGGGACTACCCCCCAAATCGCAGCCCTTTATGTTAATTGGGACAGACATGAACTTAATATGGTCTTTAATTTCGAATTAATGGAAATTGACCATGACCCTATAAATAAATGGAAGCCCAAAGA
>JAHJOY010000291.1 GCA_018819665.1 bacterium | reverse complement strand
TTTGTTCTATGTAGCCAAGGTTTTTTAAAGTTCCTAACAGACGATGAACGGTTCCTTTGGGAAGAGCTATTTTTCTACAAAGCTCGGCAATACCCAACTCTAACCCTTTGTCTGCTAAAACTTCCAGAAGGGAAAAGGCGTTTTCTACTGAATGAATAGGATATTTAAATTTGCTTCCATTATCATCTATTTTAATCATAATGTTTCACTATACATACCTTTGGTCTTTATATTGAAACTTTTCCATAAGTATAATACCACATAGTTGGGGGAAAAATCCTTCTTTTTCTGAATAATATTTTAAGAAATTTTTAAGTTAATCAAAATGATAGCGGTTTTCAAAAACAAATTTTAAAGATAACCATTTGGATGCGAGATAGATAAAGAAGAGAATAAAATTTATCTGACAAATTCATGATCCTGATTCGAACAGTATTCTACGGTTAGAGGGGAGAGGGTCGGGAGATTTTAAAATAATTATTTTACTTCAGCAGTTTCTCCCGATTTAAAAAGGGCATATTTGGTTAGAGGCGGGGCAATTAATTCGTTTATAATAACTGAGGCCAATATGGCACTTATCATTATATTTCCCAAACTTGTACCTGAGAAAGCAATATGTTGTTTAGCTAAAAGAGCCAACCCCACAGTTACTCCTGCTTTGGGGAACAAACCAAATCCCAAATATTTTTTAATCACTGTAGGAGCATGAGAGACAGTAGCTCCTATTCTTGCTCCAATATATTTACCACTACATCTACCGGCAACAATTAATAAACTAAGTATTCCTGCTTCTTTCATAACCCCTAAATCAAAATGTGCACCTGCTAAAGTAAAGAACATAGCAAAGATTATCTCATCAATTTCGTCAATTACTTCAAAGGCATTTTCATTAGGTCTTATCTTGTTAGTTACCACAAAACCCATAATCATATTTGCTAAAATACTAGAAATATTTAAAATTTTTGCCATGCCTACGCACAATAAGATTATTCCTAAAACAATAACTGATAATCTCTTTTTTGTATCAGCAAAACGGATTAAATAGGTCATTCCGAATCCCAATACTGTCCCTAATAATATAGCTCCCCCTATATCTAATACCGGTACCATTATTACTTGAAGCCAAGGGATATTACTAAGACTGCCGATGGTTAGTACTTCTGCAACACTCAACCCCAGGGCATAAGCAATTATACAAAGGGCATCATCTATGGCAATAACCGCCAGTAGGGTACTGGTTAAAGGACCACTTGCTTTATACTCTCGAATTATGGCAAGGGTAGCTGCCGGGGCAGTGGCACAGGAGATGGCACCAATCACTATAGCCGGGGGCAGATAAGTTTGATAAAAATTGGAGTTGGGAATGGCAAGTTTAATAATAAAAGGAGTCAGAAAAGCCATTAATGTGGTGACTAATATCCAAGCCCCCATTAATTGAGAGCAGGTAATTACCACAATCTGCTTCCCAAATCTTTTTAATATTCCTAAATTAAGAGATCCTCCCACTAAATAACCAATAATCCCTAAACTAATTTCTACAATTACACTCAGCTCTCCGTTGGTTAATTCTTTAGGAATAACATTAAATACACTTAAACCCATTCCTATAATAATATATCCACTAATGGTAGGGAGTTTAAACTTCCTGGCTATAAGTCCGCCAAAGAATCCGATTACTAATAATAATCCTACTGCTAATATGGAATTCATTTTTTATATCTCATCTCTTTCTTCGATAATTGATAGATATTTTTTATGAATTAATGTTAGTTTCAAATACAATTTTTCAGTTGCCAGTATATAGTTAAAAATTTAAAAATAAAAGCGAAAAACTATAATTCAAAACGCAAAACTTTTTCTCTTAATACTAGATTTTAAGTTTTAGTTTTTGCTTCTTTGCCTTTTCTTTTTTGCTATATATTATGCGAGATAAGAAAGATGAAACTAAATATACAAAACAATGTATTTAAATTTTAAATTTTGAGCTATGGCTTTACGTTTTGCACTTTTCGTTTTTCGCTATATACTATTCACTAATTAGGGTTTAAGAAAAAAAATTCCTATACAATTAGATTAATATAATTAAT
>JAHJOY010000290.1 GCA_018819665.1 bacterium | reverse complement strand
TGCGTTAAATGAAATTATCAAAGAAACAGCTCGAAAGGCAAAAATAAGCAGTGATAATATTTACAAAATGAGCATTGCAGGCAATACTTGTATGCAACACTTATTATTGGGATTAAATCCTTCTTATATTGCATCTTCTCCTTATATCCCGGTGATCAAAGAAGACTTAAGTGTAAAAAGCAAAGATATTCCTAAATTAATCCTTATACCCAATACAAATATTTATATGCTTCCCAATATTTCTGCTTATGTGGGGGCGGATATTGCAGCCGGAATTTTAGCAACCTGTATGTGGAAGAAAGAAAAAAACATTCTTTTCTTGGATTTAGGCACCAATGGAGAAATAGTGCTAAGTGCCAGGGGAAAATTATGGGCATGTTCAACTGCAGCTGGACCTGCCTTTGAAGGAGCCCGTATTAGTTCGGGAATGAGGGCAGCGGAAGGGGCAATCGATAAAGTGAAAATGGATCATAAATCATTTGCCTATAGTGTCATAAAAGAGGACAAAGTTAAAGGTATTTGCGGTTCAGGATTAATTGACTTAATTGCTGAAATGCTAAGACTGGGTTTGATCAATAAAAGTGGCAGGCTTACAGACCGGGAAGGATGTAATGCTGAACTGGGTGAAGAGATCAGAAAAAGGATTATTAAGGGACAAAAAGGAAATAAATTCCTATTAGTAGAAGGTAAGGAAACCGAAAACGGAGACCCTGTTTTTCTTACCCAAAAAGATATCAGAGAAGTACAATTAGCTAAAGCGGCAATATTTGCAGGTATAAAAATACTTTTAAAAGAGGTCAATATTTTACCTGAAGATATTCAGGAAATATTACTGGCCGGGGCATTCGGCAATTTTATCGATAAGGAAAGTGCCAGAAGAATAGGATTAATTCCTTATTTATCCTTAAAAAAAATTAAATCAGTCGGTAATACAGCCGGAAGGGGAGCGGAGATAGCTTTACTTTCAGAAAAAATGAAAGAAGTTTGCCGGGATACAGCAAGGGAGGTTCAATACATTGAGCTATCTTCCCGTAGTGATTTTCAGGATGAATTTATGGATGCAATGTTCTTTTGAGATGAGGTAATATGAAAATAGTAAAAGATATTCAATTAAAAATAGATGAAGATGAAGTCTTAAGATATCTAGGTTATAGTAAAAAAAAGATGGTAGCACCAAAAGAAATTGTTTTGCAAATTGTCCGAGAAGAGATAGCTCGGAGTTATAATCTTTTTGAGCCCCAAGGAATTTATTCTCCCATTAAAATTAGACAGGTATCTTTTTCGGATGGAAGGGCAGTTTTAGAAAATAACTTCGTGATAAATTTTAATAACTTGATAATTAACTTACTAAAAGGAACAAATTGTTTGGTCCTTGGAGTAGTTACCGTAGGAAGTACTCTAGAAAATAATGTGTCTGAATTATTTGCTCGAGGGGAATATCCTCGAGCAATAGCTCTCGATGCCGTAGGAACAGTGGCAGTTGAAGCCTTAAGCAAATATGTTAGAAATTTAATATGCCAAGAAGTAAAAGATCGAAATTTACAAATCACCAGGCATTTTAGTCCTGGTTATAATGACTGGGACATAAACCAACAGAAAGTTATATTTAAAATTATTCCTGCTGACAAAATTGGCGTAAAATTAACTGAGTCTTGTATGATGCTGCCCAGAAAGTCTTTATCCTGGGTAGTAGGTATAGGTAAAGATATCAGTAGGTTATCAAAAGAAAAAGGTACATGTAAAATTTGTAAGCTGAAGAGTTGTCAATACAGAAAGACTTTTTAATTGATTTTCTTCTAATAATAATTTGACACTAATATATTTCGGTGTTATATTTTAGTTAGTAATAAATATTTAAAATTAAATTATGAATGCTCGTATAAACTCTTGAATATGGCAAGGGTGTTTCTACCAGGTGACCGTAAATCACGACAGGCTACGAGTGGAAGTGCACCTTAGGGAATCGCTTATTTAAGCTGATTTATATTTGTTAATATTATGTTACGCTTAGATAAGATTAGAACCAAGTGGTGCAAAGTATATTTATTTTTATACTACACCGGAGGGTTAAAATCCCAGGCGGAGAGGTTCCACTCTGATTGATGGAATTTCTATTGTCTGGGTTTTTTTATTTGTTACAAAGTTATTAATTGAATATATAAAATTTAGGGAATTAAGGAGAAAGGATATGGATGATAAAGTAGCAATAATAATGGGAAGTATATCAGACATAAACACTATGGAAAAAGCATCAGAGGTATTAAACGAATTAGGCATTTCTTATGAAATGAAAGTGCTTTCTGCTCATCGTACTCCCGATTTACTATTGGAATATATTGCACAAGTTGAAGAAAAAGGATTTAAAGTAATCATTGCCGGAGCAGGAGGGGCGGCTCATCTACCGGGAGTGATAGCCTCCAGGACATTGTTGCCGGTAATTGGCGTACCCATAGAAACGAAAGCATTGGGAGGTCTTGACTCTTTGCTTTCTATTGTTCAGATGCCCGGTGGTATTCCAGTTGCCACCATGGGAATAGGAAATGCCAAAAATGCCGGGTTAATGGCCGCACATATATTAGCTATTGAAAATTCTAAAATTAGAGAAAGACTTAAAGATTATAGAAAAGCTATGGTTCAGGAGATAAAAGATATTAAGATACAGCAATAAGCAATAAGTAATGAGTGATGAGTGATAAGTTTCGAGTTACAAGTTTTCTATCTCGTATCTTTGCGACTATTCACTGGCAACTCATTTAATTGGAAAATTGGTAAATCGGAGAATTGGTAAATTTACAGAAGGGAGCATTAAATATGGGCAGTGTAAAAGATTTAATTGTTATGGAGAAACCTCTAAAAGGTAAAACTGGCAGAGGAAAATTTATTTTTTCGGACCGTTATTCGGTCTTTGATTGGGGAGAGATGCCAGACCATATCCCCAACAAAGGTAAATCTTTGTGTGTTTCTGCGGCTTATTTTTTTGAAAAGTTAGAAAGCATGGGAATGAGGACACATTATTTTGGTTTGGTTGAAGATAATGAAACGAAAACACTTGCTAATATTAAAAGACCGACTGATACTATGGAGGTGAAATTAGTTCGAGTATTGAAACCTTTACAAAAAGGCAGTACTTTTGATTATTCTATTTATAAAAGCGAAAATAATAATTTTTTAATTCCTCTGGAGATTATTTACCGTAAATCTCTTCCAGAAGGCTCCAGTGTATTTAAAAGATTAGAAGAAGGAAGCTTGAAACCGGAAGATTTAGGCTTGAAAGAAATGCCCCTTCCTGGCCAAACTTTACACAAACCATTTTTAGATGTCTCT
>JAHJOY010000289.1 GCA_018819665.1 bacterium | reverse complement strand
TCTCCCGATAAACTAAATGGAACTATCCAAAATGATGTATTAAAAGAATACATTGCTCGTGGAACATATATTTTTCCTCCTGCTCCTTCAATGAGATTAATTACTAATATTTTTAAATATTGTTTTAAAAAGATGCCTCTATGGAACACTATTAGTATAAGCGGCTATCATATTAGAGAAGCAGGTTCTACAGCAATTCAAGAAGTTGCCTTTACTTTAGCAGATGGAATAGCTTATGTGGATGCCGCAATAAAAATTGGATTAAAAGTTGATGATTTTGCACCAAGATTATCTTTCTTTTTTAATGCTCATAATGATTTATTAGAAGAAGTGGCAAAATTTAGAGCAGCTCGAAGATTGTGGGCTAAGATTATGAAAGAAAGATTTGGGGCTAAGAATAAAAAATCTTTAATGCTTAGATTTCATACTCAGACGGCCGGTTGCACTTTAACTGCTCAACAAGCGGATAATAATATTGTTCGAGTTACCATACAAGCCTTAGCAGCAGTATTAGGTGGAACCCAATCTCTCCATACAAATTCAAGAGATGAAGCCCTGGCTTTACCTGCCGAAGATTCGGTAAGGATTGCCCTTAGAACTCAACAAGTTTTAGCTTATGAAAGTGGAGTAACAGAAACAGTTGATCCTTTAGCCGGCTCCTACTATGTAGAAACCCTAACTAATAAAATTGAAGAAAAGGCTTTAGAATATATTGAAAAAATTGATAAATTAGGTGGTGTTATTCAAGCCATTGAAAAAGGATTTATCCAGCAGGAGATACAAAATAGTGCTTATCAATACCAGAAAGATATTGAAGAGGGTAAAAGGATAGTAGTAGGTGTCAATAAATTCAAGATAAACGAAGGATCACCAAAGGGTCTTTTGAAGGTTAATCCAGAAGTTGGCCGTCAGCAAATTGAGGAACTTAAAAAGTTAAAAGAGGAAAGAGACAACCATAAAGTAAAAGAAAATTTAAAATCATTGGAAAAGGCTGCTAAAACAGATGCAAATTTAATGCCTTTAATCTTAGATTGTGTAAAATCTTATGCTACATTGGGTGAGATTTGTGATGTGTTAAGAAGTATCTTTGGTGAATATAAAGAGTCTGTAAAGCTTTAAAAAGTGGAGGAATGAAAGAATGGAAGGAAAAAAAATTAGAGTATTAATAGCTAAACCCGGGCTTGATGGTCATGACCGAGGGGCAAAGGTTGTAGCAAGAGCTTTAAGGGATGCTGGGATGGAAGTAATTTATACTGGATTGCGGCAGACTCCTGAGCAGATTGTGGAAACTGCTATCCAGGAAGATGTAGATGTTATTGGATTGAGTATTTTATCGGGAGCCCACACTCATCTTTTTCCCAAAGTAATGGAACTTCTAAAAGAGAATAATGTTGAAGATATTATTGTAATTGGGGGAGGAGTAATTCCTGAAGAGGATATTCCTGAACTTAAGAAAGTTGGTGTAGCTGAAATATTTACTCCCGGGACCGATACTCGTGATATAATAAAATTTATTGAACAAAAAGTAAAATAATTAATAGCGTAAAACTAATAGCGCAAAACGTAAAACCAAAGCTTAAAACTTAAAATTAAATTAAAAGATAAGACAAGTAATAAGTTTTGAATTTTGAATTATGGTTTTTCGCTTTTCGCTTTAAGTTTTTAGTTTTAATGGTGTCATACTATACGCTATAATAATAAAAAGGTATATTAATGGAAATGGAAATTGTAGAAAAAATAACCAATGGTGATCGCAGAGCAGCTGCTAAGCTAATAACCTTAGTAGAAAATAACTTTAGCCAAGCTCAGGATATTTTGAAAAAGATCTATAATTATACTGGAAATGCCTTGGTAATTGGCATAACCGGCCCTCCTGGTTCAGGGAAAAGCACTGTCACTGATAAAATTACCAAAATTTTACGAGGACAGGGGAAAACTGTTGGAATCATCGCCATAGATCCTACCAGCCCATTTACCGGCGGGGCATTATTAGGGGATAGAATTCGCATGCAGGATCTTAGTTTAGACAAAGGTGTTTTTATAAGAAGCATGAGTACTCGAGGGCATCTGGGGGGACTTTCTCAAGCTACCCAGGCAACGGTTAAGATATTAGATGCGTTAGGCAAGGATGTAATATTTATTGAAACGGTGGGTGTAGGTCAATCAGAAGTAGACATAGTTAAAGTAGCTGATACGGTTGTACTGATAAGCATGCCGGGAATGGGAGATGACATCCAGATTATAAAAGCTGGAATAATGGAAATAGGGGATATTTTTGTAATCAATAAAGCCGACAAAGAAGGTTATGAACGTTTAGCTACTGAGATAGAAATGATGTTAGATTTAAACCAAAATAAGAGATGGCGTCCTCCGGTTTTAAAGACTATAGCTACAGACAATGTCGGTATTAAAGAACTCTTGAAAGAGATTAATCGACATATCGAGTATCTAAAGGAAAGTGGGGAGTTAGAACAAAGGCGCCGGGAGAGTGTTAAGAAAGAGATGTTTGACCTCATTCAGGAACAATGGAAAGAAATACTTTCAACTTTTATTGATAACGGATTTTTAAATAAAATAGTAACTAAAATAGTAAAACGGGAAGAAGATCCCTATACTGCAGTAGAGAAGTTGTCAAATATATTAGTACATTCTTACACAAAGGGAGGTGTAAAAAGTGATAGAAAAGATTGACCATATTGGAATTGCGGTAAGAAGTATTGAAAAAACCAGTGAGCTTTTAAGCAACATACTGGGGTTGAAAGTTGCTGGCGAAGAGATTGTAGAAGAACAGAAAGTTAAAGTTGCTTTTTTACCTTTAGGCGATAGTGAATTAGAACTGTTAGAATCCACTTCACCTGAGGGTCCTATTGCCAGATTTATTGAGAAGAAAGGTGAAGGGATTCAACATATTGCCTTTAGAGTTGATAATATCGAGAAAGTATTAGAAAAATTAAAAAAGGAAGGAGTTAGGTTAATTGACGAAAAGCCGAGGTATGGAGCAGGTGGAGCTAAGATAGCATTCTTACATCCTAAGGGTACTAACGGACTTCTTATTGAATTATGCGAAAGAAACGAATAGAAAAAATAGAAGTCAGTAGTCAGAATCCAGAAACCAGAAGGTGTATTAAAAATTCTCCTGACTCCTGACTCCTGACTCCTGGATTCTGGATACTTGATTACTTATAAAAATACTAGAGAAAGGTGGTAAAGAGAATTAATGGAAATTTCGATTAATGATTTAATAAAGACTTTAAGAGAGAAAGAGGAAAAAGTAAAAGCAGGTGGAGGAGAGAAGAGAGTAAAAGCTCAACATGAAAAAGGCAAACTTACTGCTCGAGAAAGGATTGACCTTCTTTTAGACAAAGATAGCTTTGTAGAACTTGACCTTTTAGTTGAGCACAGATGTAACAATTTTGGTATGGACAAAGTGGAGGCACCCGGCGAGGGAGTCGTAACTGGTTATGGAACTATTGACGGAAGACTGATTTATGTATTTGCTCAGGATTTTACTGTTATCGGTGGTTCACTGGGAGAAATGCATGCCAAGAAGATATGTAAGGTGCTGGACATGGCTATGAAAATGGGTGCACCATGTATCGGGATAAACGATTCTGGTGGAGCCCGTATTCAAGAGGGAGTAGATTCCTTGAGTGGTTATGGTCAGCTATTTTATCGCAATACTATTGCTTCCGGAGTAATTCCTCAAATTTCTATAATTGTTGGTCCAGCTGCCGGGGGAGCAGTCTATTCTCCTGCCATAATGGATTTTGTATTTATGGTAAAAAATGTAGGCATAATGCATATTACCGGACCAGATGTGATTAGAGCGGTTACCGGAGAAGTAGTTACTTCAGAGAAATTGGGGGGAGCTATGACTCATAATAGAAAGAGTGGAGTGGCTCATTTTGCTGCAGAGAACGAAGAGGAAGTTTACCAGATGGTAAGAAAGATGATGGGTTACCTACCCTCTAATAATATGGAAACCCCTCCATCTGTAGAATGTAAGGACGATCCTAATCGAATGGAAGAAGCCCTTTTAAATATTGTGCCTACAGATCCAAATAAACCTTATGAAATGAGAGATATAATAAGATATATTGTAGATGAGGGAGATTTCTTTGAATCTCATTCTTATTTTGCAACTAATATGCTTACCGGGTTTGCCAGGTTAAATGGCCAATCTATAGGTATAATCGCTAACCAGCCAAAAGTCTTAGCGGGCTGTTTAGATATTGATGCTTCTGATAAAGCTGCTCGTTTTATCAGATTTTGTGATGCTTTTAATATTCCTATTTTAACTTTGGTAGATGTTCCGGGATTTTTACCAGGGACTGCACAAGAGTATGGGGGGATTATCCGACATGGAGCAAAATTGTTATATGCTTATTCTGAAGCAACTGTTCCCAAAGTAACTTTGATAGTTCGAAAATCTTATGGAGGCGCGTATCTGGCAATGTGCAGCAGAGATTTAGGGGCAGATCAGGTAATTGCCTGGCCTACAGCGGAAATTGCCGTAATGGGCTCACAAGGAGCAGCTAATATTATATTTAGGAAAGAAATAGCTAAAGCAGATAATCCTGAAAAGGTTCGCCAAGAGAAGATTGATGAATTTCAACAAAAATTTTCTAATCCTTACGAAGCAGCCAAGCGAGGTTATGTTGATATGGTTATTGACCCTCGGGAAACCAGACCTCGTCTTATAACAACTTTTGAGATGCTATCTACAAAAAAAGAAAGTAGACCAGCGAAGAAGCACGGTAATTTCCCAGTTTAAACAGTATATAGTGAATAGTCGTTAGTGAATAGTGAATAGCAAGGAAGAAAGAAAGAATAAGTGAAGAATTAAGATTATATCGAGAAATATATATGACGTAGGGGCACGATGAATCGTGCCCACAGATACCGGAAAAAGAAGAAGAATAGATTCCCGCTTCCGCGGGAATGACATAAAAATGCGGAAATAACAGAAGTAGGGGCTTGATTTATCAAGCCCGCAAGAAAATTATCAAAATAATTCGGATCGAATAAATTCGACCCCTACAACAAACAATACAAAGAAAGTTTTAAGTTTAAATTTTTATTTTAGCTTTTCGCTTTTAACTAAATACTATTCACTAACGACTAACGACTATTTGGCTAACGACTAATAAGAAGGAGGAAAGAATAAATATGTTTGAAGGAATCAATGGAGCTATACAGGTAGCAGTTATAGATATGATTTTAGTATTTGCAGTTCTGGGTGGATTAGCTTTAGTTATGGTATTCTTAAAAAATATTGTAGGGATTAAAGAAGAAAAAAAAATATCTAAAGAAGTTAAGGTTGCCCCACCGGCATCAAGCATTACTTCAATAAAAGAAAAAGAAGAAGTTGATGGTAAATTAATAGCAGTAATTACTGCTGCAGTGGCTTCATATTTAGAAAAACCAAAAAGTAAATTTAAAATACTGAGCATTAAAAAATATCAAACATCTTTAATTGCTCCCTGGACTGCTATGGGGAGACAAGAATTGATGTTAGGAAAAAAATAATAAATATTAATATTGAAGAAAAAGGAGAAGAGTAAATAAAATGAGAAAATTTAAAATTACAGTAGACGGTAAAGTGTATGAAGTTGAGGTGGAAGAAGTAGGAGAAAATAAATCTTCAGGGGGAGCTATTTCTGCTTCTCAGCCTGTAGTATCAAAGGTAAAGGAAGAACCAGTAAAACCAGAACCTGCTAAGGTTTCAAATAGCCCAGCACCATCTAAAGCACCAACTGCAGCGGTAGCCGGAGAAGAAGTAACAGCACCTATGCCTGGCAAAGTACTTCAGCTAAAGGTATCCGAAGGAGATAGTGTAAAAGATGGTGATACTTTATTGATCTTAGAAGCAATGAAGATGGAAAATGAAATTGTAGCTAATGCCTCTGGAAGCATAAAAAAGATAAACGTAGCCTCAAATGATATGGTAGATACTGGCGATGTCTTAATGGTAATAGGTTAGAATAGAAAGGAGAATTTAAATGGATCTTTTAATGAAAGTCCTTTCTTTATTTACTCTTTCAGGATTTGCTGAACTTACTGTAGGTAATATAACAATGCTTATTGTGGGTGGAGTATTATTGTATTTTGCCATAGTAAAGAAATGTGAACCCTTACTTCTTGTACCTATTGGTTTTGGAGCAATATTAGTAAATTTACCCATAACCGGAATAATGGAAGAGGGCGGTCTTTTATATTTTATTTCGTGGGGAATAAAACATGAAGTATATCCCTGTTTAATATTTATGGGGATTGGAGCAATGACTGATTTCGGTCCTTTATTAGCCAATCCGATAACCTTCCTTTTGGGTGCCGCTGCTCAAGTAGGTGTATTTGTAGCTTTAATTGGCTCAGTGCTTTTGGGATTTAATATTCAGGAAGCAGCTTCTATAGGAATTATTGGCGGGGCAGATGGACCAACAGCAATCTATCTTACCGTTAAAATGGCTCCTCATTTATTGGGAGCTGTAGCGGTGGCGGCATATTCTTATATGTCATTGGTTCCTATAATTCAACCTCCCATAATGAAATTATTAACTACCCCAGAGGAAAGAAAAATAGTTATGAAACAACTAAGGCCAGTATCCCGGTCAGAGAAGATACTCTTTCCCATTATTTCGACTGTTTTAATTGGCCTTTTATTGCCAGCTTCGGTCCCCATTATCGGGATGTTAATGTTGGGAAACTTATTTAGAGAAAGTTTAGTAGTGGACAGATTATCTAATACAGCTCAAAATGAATTAATCAATATCGTCACCATATTTTTATCTACCTGTGTAGGAGCCACTATGCAAGCTGAATATTTTTTAACCTTCAATACTATTAAAATAATTATCTTAGGTTTAATTGCCTTTGGTTTTGGGACTGCCGGGGGAGTTTTATTTGCTAAATTATTAAATAAAATTACCGGGGGAAATATTAATCCTTTGATTGGCGCTGCCGGGGTGTCTGCTGTGCCTATGGCAGCCAGAGTAGCCCAGAAAGTAGGTCAAGAAGCAAATCCGAGCAACTTTTTATTGATGCATGCCATGGGACCTAATGTGTCCGGAGTAATTGGAACCGCTGTTGCTGCTGGGGTAATGTTGACTTTGTTAAAATAAAATTCGTATTGCGTATTGCGCATTGCGTATCGAGTATAGCAAAGAAGTGCAAAGCGAAAGTGTAAAGCGCAAAACCAAAACTTAAAATTGAAGAAAAGGTTTTGAATTTTGAATTATGGTTTTATGTTTTTCGTTTTAAGCTTTTAGTTTTAATGGTGTAGGGGCTCGATTTATCGAGCCCGAATGATTCGAGGAGAATGAATCCGCCCCTTTTCTAATTTGTATTTTATATTATAATTTATTACTCATCGCGGTAATGTCATGATGCTACGCGTTTCTTTTGTATTTTTGTAGGAGCACAATGAGTTATGCCCTCCCTTCATAATTCTTATAGACAGGCGAGACGCCTGTCCTACGGAGGAGTGTATGGTGTTTCACCTGTCGTCGTACAATGTGTAGCGTTTCACCCGTCCTACATAGGGCAGACATAAGGTCTGCCCCTACGAATTATTTCACTATCGACTGATTTAATTGGTGAATTGGAAAATTGGTGAATCGGAGAATTAATCAATTAGCCAATTTAAAAATTTACCAAGTTAGTGTAAACTTTAGTGGGGTAGTTAAATAAAAAGAAGAATGCTACTTTTTTCCATCTTTTCTTTCTCTTTCTTAACTCGATACTCGATACTCGAGACTCGATACTATATTTTTTCCAATTGATTTTTTACTTCTGATTACAAATATGCTAAAATATTTTCAGTTTATTAGATATTAAGTGAAGGTAAAGGAAATATCATTATGCCTAAAAAATCTTATTCGATTTTGATTTTTTTTATTATTGTTGCTTTAGCAGTTGCCGGAATTATAACTTATAATCGTTCCAAATTAGAGAGTAATTTTAAAAAAGTAGAATTAGTTATGAGCCTGAATGAATTAAGAGAATTATCTTATCAGGAGGGCTATGATGAAATTGAGCTGTTGGCCAAAATAAAACACTCCGGGATTAATTCTATAGCCATTCATGAAGATACCCTGGAAAATCTCGTTTTTTCCGGAAAGATACTCTATTTTTCTGATAAAGAACTTAATAAATTAAATTTCTTCTTAAAATCAATTGACCCCTTTAAAAAATATCAACCTTCACCAGGGGAAGCTTATATTATATTCAATGATAAAAATGATTATCTTCGTATAAAGGATAATTTACAAAGACAATTGGGTGAAGATTTAGTAAGAGATCTTGGTTTTCTTCCTTATATAGGTTTAAAAGTGAAAGGGAGTGATGAAAAACTTGCTGATTTAGGTTTAGGATTTTCAGAAGAAGATATTGAGTTAGTGAGAAATTTAGGCTTTCAGGTCATTTTACGTTTTAAAAATTTCCCTCAAATAGATAAGGAAGATATAGAGTTCAAATTTAAAGAAAGTGATAAAGCCGGAAAGATTTCGGGAATAATTTTTGAGGGAGAAACAGTTTTAGGTTACCCTTCAAAAGAAAATTTAATTCACACCGCAGAACTTCTAAAAATAAAAGGATATCCGTTTGGAATTATAGAATTTGCTGGTCAAAAAGGGATTGAAACAGTCGCTCATCAAGCAAGTGAATTAGCAGTTAGAGTTCATAGTATTACCAAAGAAGAAATGGAAATTATTTCTAAACAGATAGCCACAGAAAGATGGATTAGGGCAGCTAAAGAAAGAAAGGTGAGGATCTTTTACATCAAGCCTTTTATGATTTCTATCTCAAATCTTATTGAGGATAATGTATCGTATATTAGAACCATAAAAGAAGAGTTGAAAACGAGTGGTTTTAACACGGGAAGAGCCAGTATTCTTTCTACTCCCTACCAAGAACCAAAAATATTTATTCTTTTATTAATCCTGGGAGTTATTTCCGGGGGATTAATCCTCTTAAAAAATGTTTTCAACCTAAAAAAATATCAAGAATATTCTCTGTTATTTTTAGGAATCTTATTTTCTCTACTCTTCCTCTTTTTAAATCGAGAAATATTTTTAATAAAGATGATGGCTTTACTGACAGCTCTAATATTTCCCACTTTGGCTATCATTAATAACAAAAAGTATTTTTTGGGAAATAATAATTCTAAATTTAAAGATGCCCAAGATTTTTCTGAAAATGATCCCAGTTTTAATGAGATGATAAAAGAGGCTTTATCGGGATTTTTCAGGATAATTTTAATTACTTTATCCGGTGCTCTGTTAATAGCAGCTTTACTAAGCAATAATAAATTTATGTTGGGAATAGAACAGTTTAGCGGAATAAAGATTTCTTATCTGGTCCCACTTCTTTTGGTCCTGGCAATAATGTGGTTAAAGGTGAATAAGGGAAAATTAATGATTTTGGAAAATATCAAAAAGCCCATCCTGATTGAACATGTAATTATAATGGTTTTCTTTGCAGTATTTTTGGTAATTTATATCTCTCGTTCAGGAAATTTTTCTTTTCTTCCCGTTTTAAGTATTGAGGAGAAGATAAGAATCTTCTTAGAAAAGACTTTAATTGCACGACCCCGAAATAAAGAGTTTTTAATCGGTTATCCCGCCCTATTATTGGCGATGAGTATGAATTACTTAAAAATAAAAGAATTTAAGATTCCGATAATTATTATCGGGACTATTGGCCCGGTTACTTTAATTAATACCTTCTGTCATATTCACACTCCCTTTTTATTTTCAATGTTACGCACCTTTAATGGAGCATGGTTAGGCTTGGTACTGGGATTAATAATAATTGTTGTATTTTATTATCTGGTAAAAATATTTAGGAAAAGAATTAATTATGAAAAAGTCTAAAACCATAGCAAAGATAATGATTTCCGGTTATTATGGTTTTAATAATACCGGGGATGAAGCCATTCTTAAATCTATGGTTGCAGCCTTTAAAAAAAAGATACCTCAAATAAAGATAACAGTTCTTTCCCATAATCCTTTGCAGACCTCCCGAACTTATCAGGTAAAGGCCATAAACCGGCTACACCTAATTAGCATTATATGGTGTTTGCGAAATGTTAATCTTTTTATTAGCGGGGGTGGGGGATTACTCCAAGATTCAACCGGAAAAGGCTGGAGCATATTATATTACCTGGGATTGATATTGATAGCAAAAATAGTCAAAGTGCCGGTTATGATTTATGCCCAGGGTATTGGTCCGGTGAATAAGCAGATTAACAAAAAGTTAACAAAGTGGATTTTAAATAAGGTTGATTTAATTACCGTAAGAGATAACTCCTCTAAAGAATTATTAGAAAATTTAAGAGTGGTGAAGCCATCAATATATGTGAATTCTGACCCCGTCTTTTTGTTGAAGAAAAAAAATATTAACCATACTATAGATAGTTATCCTTATATTCAGGAATTGATTAATTCAGATAATCGTCCCTTAATCGGGGTTTCGGTTAGAGAAAATAAGAGCTATGGATCAGATTTAAAAAGAATATTTGCCCAAGTAGCTGATTATTTAATTACAAATTACCAGGCAAAAATTATATTTCTTCCCTTTAAATTTGATGAAGATGTACATATTAGTGAAGAAATATTATCTTTAATGAAGAATAAGGCT
Organism: bacterium; assembly: GCA_018819665.1. Classification (GTDB taxonomy): domain Bacteria; phylum Atribacterota; class Phoenicimicrobiia; order Phoenicimicrobiales; family Phoenicimicrobiaceae; genus Sediminicultor. Next base: position 1,967 of record JAHJOY010000289.1, on the reverse strand, counting down.
GAGGTATTAAAAATAAAACTTGAGCCTGAAGAATTACTTTCTGTTCTATCTCGATTATCTTTGGTGGTTGGGGTGAGACTTCATTCAATTATATTTTCCAGCATGGCTAATATTCCTTTTATAGCTTTTAACTATGACCCTAAAGTGAGATATTTTGTAGAAGATTTGGGATTATCTGAATTGCTGTTAGAAATAGATGAAGATATCTCTTTAAAAAATATTCAAGAAAAGATAGAATATGTTAGAGAAAATAATGATAAAATAAAAGATATTTTACTCAAAAAAGTAAATAATTTAGAAGAAAAAGCTCTTGCTAATAATGAATTAGTTTATAAATTTTTAAACCCATAACCTTTGAGGTTACTATTTAATATGATTAGAATGTTTCACGTATATAAAAATTATCCCAATAAAATTCAGGCCTTACGGGATATCAATATCCATATAAAAAAGGGTGAATTTGTTTTTTTAGTAGGTCCTACCGGGGCAGGGAAGAGTACTTTTCTAAAATTGATTTACCGAGGGATTGTTCCTACCAAGGGACAGGTAATTGTCGATGGGATAAATATAGCTCGACTTAAACCCGGTTACATACCTTATCTAAGACGGAATATAGGTATTGTCTTTCAAGATTTTAAATTACTGTATGATAGAACGGTATATGAAAATATTTCCTTTGGTTTAAAAGCGATTGGAGCAACTAATTTTGAGATAAGACAGCAAGTTAAGAAGGTCCTTAATTTAGTAGTGTTGGAACATAAAAAGAAAATAAAACCACATTTATTATCTGGAGGAGAACAGCAGAAATTATGTATTGCCCGAGCTATTGCTAACGAACCATTAATATTACTTACCGATGAACCAACTGGTAATTTAGATCCTTACACTTCTTGGGAGATTATGAAACTTCTATTTCATATAAATATACGGGGAACTACTATTATAATGGCTTCCCATGATAAACTTATGATAGATAAAGCTAAGAAGCGAGTAGTGAGGTTGGAGCGAGGACGAATAATAGAAGATACGCAAAGAGGGATATATTAAGATGATTTTTGAGAATGTGGGATTTTATTTTAGAGAGGCTTTACTCAGTTTTAGAAGAAGTGCTTTAATGACTACAGCAGCAATATTAAGCATCACTACTATTTTAATTATTGTTGGAATGTTTCTATTAATTTCTATAAATTCCAGTCTTTTTCTAAAAAATTTAGAATCCCAATTGGAGATTGTAGTTTATTTAGAAGATAATATTCCCCAAGCCGAGATAAACAATTTAAAAAGCAACATCACTTCAATAGATGGGATAAAAGAGGTAAAATTTGTATCTAAAGAGGAAGCCTATCAGTATTTATTAAAGAATTTAGGAGAGCAGAAAGATATACTCAGCGCTATTGAAAAAAATCCGCTTCCAGCTTCTTTTGAGATACAGGTAAAAGATCCTAAGGTGATTGAGCAAATTGCTAATCGGATAGCTGAATTTAAAAAAGTAGAAGAAGTTGAGTATGGCCAGGAAATAGCAGAGAAATTGTTAAATTTTACTTATGTATTTAGAAGAGCGGGGATGTTAGTATTAGCCCTCCTGGTTTTTGCTTCTATTTTGATTATATCTAATATAATAAAAATCACTGTGTATGCCAGAAGAAATGAAATTGAAATAATGAGCTTAGTTGGAGCTACTTCCTGGTTTATTAAATGGCCCTTTATAATTGAGGGCTTTTTACAGGGCTTTATCTCAAGCGTTCTTTCCACAATAATTTTATATAATTTTTATTTTTTTGCGATAAATAAAGTGCATCAAGCCATTCCTTTTTTACCATTAGTGGTGGACATTATAGATTTATTACCCATAGGTATAGCTATTGCACTGTTAGGGAGTTTAGTGGGAATTTTAGGGAGTATGTTTTCAGTAGGAAAATATTTAGATGTATGAAAAGAGATTAGTTTTAATAAATAAGAAAATATTT
>JAHJOY010000288.1 GCA_018819665.1 bacterium | reverse complement strand
AGCACATATAAAGGGAGCTTAAGTTATGAAATTAAAATTTGACTCAAATCTACAATTTCAAATCGATGCGGTAAACGCAATGGCTGAAGTGTTTTACGGTCAGCCTTTGTCAGAAGGTGATCTTGAAATAGGTTTTAAAAGACTGGATTGGATTTTCCAGACCGAATTAGGGATAGGGAACAACCTTATCTTAGATGAAGCTGCTTTACTAAAGAATATACATTTAGTCCAGGAGCATAATGACATTGAAAAGGTCTCTTCCTTCCAAGGTAGGCATTTTTCAATAGAAATGGAGACGGGTACCGGTAAAACGTATGTATATCTTCGTACTATTTTTGAGCTCTATAAAAAATACGGTTTTAAAAAATTTGTAATTGTTGTTCCCAGTGTGGCGATTAGAGAAGGTGTCTTAAAAAACCTCGAAATTACTAAAGAGCATTTTCTGCATCTTTATAATAATGTTTCGTATGATTATTTTGTCTACGATTCAAAAAAAATTAATCAAGTACGTCAGTTTGCTGCCAGTAACCATATTCAGATAATGGTGATAAATATCGATGCGTTCAGGAAAATTTTAGAAGATAAGGATGAAGAAAAAAAGAGCAATATTATCCATAGAGAAAGTGATAAATTGTCAGGTAGAAAACCTATTGAGTTTATCCAGGCAACGCACCCGATAGTCATTATAGATGAGCCTCAAAGTGTTGATAATACCCCAAAGGCAAAAGAGGCTATTGAAACTTTAAATCCACTTTGCACCATGCGTTATTCTGCTACGCATAGAAATCCTTATAATCTGCTTTATAAACTTGATCCTATTAAGGCCTATAATATGCGCTTGGTAAAAAGAATTGAGGTTGCATCTGTTTTGAGTGAAGAATATTTTAACGAACCTTTTATTCAATTTAAAGCTGTTGATAATCAAAACGGAATCAGGGCTAAATTAGCTATACATGTGGATTCGCCAAGCGGTCCGAAACTTAAAAATGTGACAGTTAGATCAGGAGATGATTTATTTGCCAGATCAAATGAGCGGGAAAATTATCGAAATAGTTATATCATCAATGAGATTAATGCAGAACCGGGTAACGAATATATTTCATTTACCAACGGTAAGACCCTCAGTTTAGGGCAAATTCAGGGTGGTTTAACTGATGATATTATGAAGGTTCAGGTTAGAAATGCTATTCAAGAACATTTGGAAAAGGAGTTAAAGGTTAAGGATAAGGGAATTAAAGTTCTTTCGTTATTTTTTATTGATAGGGTAGCGAATTACCGCTCTTATAATGAGCAAGGTAATCCTGTAAAAGGAAAAATAGCTTTGTGGTTTGAGGAGTATCTTAATGAGTTAATTCAAAAACCGCGTTATAAGGATTTGTTAAAATTCCCACTTGAAAAGCTTCACGATGGTTATTTTGCTGCTGATAAAAAGGGCATTTTGAAGGATACTTCAGGCAGTACTCTAGCAGATGAAGATGTTTACAATAAAATTATGAAAAATAAGGAACAATTACTGTCTTTAGATGAGCCACTACGTTTTATTTTTAGCCATTCTGCTTTACGAGAAGGGTGGGATAGTCCCAACGTGTTTCAGATATGTACACTCAATGAAACAAAGTCGGAAATGAAAAAGAGACAGGAAATCGGGCGGGGGCTCAGATTGCCAGTTAACCAGCAAGGAAAGCGGATATTCGATGAGACAATTAATCGTCTTACTGTTATTGCTAATGAAAGCTATGAGGATTTTGCCAGAAAGCTACAGATTGAGATAGAGGAAGATTTTAATATCCACTTTGGGGCTGTGAGTAAAAATGCCTTTGCAAAAATTATACAAGTTATTCATGATAAAGAAACGACATTAGGAGACGAAAAATCGCAAAAGATTTGGGAAGAATTAAAACAGCAAGGGCATATTGATGAGAACGGCCAAATCCAACCTAAATTTAACCCTTCAGATAAATATTTTGAAGTTAAACTTAGCCCAGAATTTCAAGATGTAAAACACCAGGTTATTGATATCGTTCAAAGCTATCTGTTTTCTGAACATATTGTTAATAGGAATAATCGAAAAACTTTAAAAATAAATAAAATGGTATATCTTGATGATGAGTTTAGGAAGCTTTGGGATAAAATCAAACCCAAAACAACATATTCAGTGGAATATGACACGGATGTTTTAATTGAAAAGGCTTCAAAAGCCATAAGAGAAATGGATCGAATAGAAAAGATAAAAATTGTCTACAAAAAAGCGGAAGTGGACATTCAAGAAAAAGGCATTGGAACTAAAGAATTAAGAGTTCAGGAAACTACAGCTTCTTATAGCGAAGATAAAGTGAATTTACCGGACATTCTTGCCTATTTACAGAAAGAAACAGAGCTAACCAGAAATACAATAGTGCGAATATTGATAAATTCCGGTAGAATCGAAGAATTTCCTTTAAACCCTCAGAAGTTTATGGATTCAATTGCTCGATTAATAAAAAGTGAACTTCATAAATTAGTTGTGGATGGCATTAAATATGAGAAAATGGCCGGACAGGAGTATGAGATGAGGTTATTTGAGGAAACAGAAATTATAAGCTATTTAAACAATCTAATTGAAGTTAAAAAATCAGTATATGACGCAATTGAATACGATTCTGAAATTGAAAAGCGCTTTGCCGAAAGCCTGGATATGCGCGATGACATAAAATTATTCGTAAAGCTTCCTTCATGGTTTAAAATTGACACACCTATAGGAACATATAATCCTGATTGGGCTATAGTTAAGCACGAAGAGGATACGCTTTATCTTGTAAGAGAAACGAAGGGTATTAAAGATTTTGAAAAACTAAGAAATATTGAAGCGGATAAAATTAGATGCGCTAAAAGGCATTTTCGGGAGTTGCAAGTTGATTTTAAAACGGTGGTTGAGGCTAATGAAGTTTAGTAAAATGTCACGTGGACGGGTGTACCAGGTCAATAATTCGGTAACTTTTAACGGAAGAGCGCCAAGAAGTTTTATATTTCTTACAGGGTGAAAGTCCTTGTTGGGTAAGGTCTAGCCAACCACCCATACCAAGTGTTGCATTGAAATGGGTAACCATTAGATGAAGCGTACACAGGGAAACAGATAGGCCATAGGGAAGACCGTACTTCCTGAAGTGAACTATACAGCCTCGTAAATAAAGATTAATGCAGATGGCGACGTCGTTTTCGTAACGGAAGCCTACACAAAAGAATCGCATATGGCGAGATTCTAAAGAGGGTCTGTCGGAGTCTTGGCACATGGCATGTCTGTAGAGAGATATAAAGAACTTGGGAGACCCTATAAGCTCCTTACTATAAGGTAAGTCTACCCGATGAAAAGAGAGGATGACTGATGGCATATAGGGAGTCGGATTAGCTCATAGTACTCTATCAAATAGAGGAAGGGGCTGACAGAATACTTAGCCTGCAAAGGATAACATTTGCCAGACTGTTGGACTGGATAACAAATGCAAACCTCCCTGCAGGGAATAGCAAAGAAGGCAATACTAATTTGTCTTTTACGGAAGCGAGTATCTCTGAAGAGCCCAGTGCGGTAGTTCCGCACGCTGGGATCTGTGCGGGGGCAGTCGGGTAACTGGCTGTCCTACCGTGACAACCTATTGGATCTGAGGTGTTTCTTAACCAGATAGTGAAGCTTAAGGTATTATTATAGATAGATGCCCTAAGGGAAAACTTCGTAAAAAAGGAAATTAAACCATAAAAAAAATAGTATGTGCCTATTTTCCAATTTCCATCTATCTTAAATTATAAATGAAATAAGGTTTTAAATGTATAAATACACGCAAGAAATCCGAAAGTTTATCAATAATCCTAGAAAGCAATTTAATCTTTTAAAGGATCATAAGTTTTGGAATCAATTATGTAGCTCTTTAGATGTAATTGAAGACTCTGACTTGGCTATAGATGCTTATATTGATAGTGAATTTAGCAAAGATGACGGAGAGAAATATTTAAGGTTATACGGATTACTCCAGGCACTTTTTCTGCAACAAGATTCAGTAACCAATTTGTGTGAATCCTTGGGTTTTCCGGACAATTTAATTACAAATATAAAACTTAGGGAAATCCGCAATATTAGAAATGATAGCATCGGTCATCCAACAAAAAGAGGAAAATATAAATCTTACCATTATATATCTAGAGCCAGTATCACCAAATCTAAGTTTAAGCTAATTTCAGACTGCGAAAATAGTAAAACAATATTTAGAGATATTTTGGTTATTGACTTAATCAAGGAACAAAGAAAATATTTATCAAAAATATTAAAAAAGATTATAAAAGTTTTGAAGGCTGAAGAAAAAGCACATAAGGAGAAGTTTAAAATGGAAAAGTTAGAAGCTGTTTTTCCAAATACCTTATCATATTACATCGAAAAAATATTTGAAAATATTGGAAAATTAGATCGCGCAAAACTTGGACTGGTGCACGTAAAACTAGTAAAAAAAGTTATGGACAAACTAAAAGAGTCTCTTCAAAAAAGAGGTATCGAAATAGATACATACGATTCTATTAAATACCATTACGAATTACTGGAATACCCAATTACAGAATTGGAACTATACTTTGACAGGTCAAAAGCCGAAGAAGAGCTAAGAATAAATGATAAAACGGCATATATATTTACATGTTTTATCAAAGAGGAGTTGTACGAGTTGAAAGAGATAGTTATAGAAATAGATAGTGAATATTCTATCTGAAAAATTCTACTGAGCATAGCAAAACACATAGGCTACGGACTCACGCTCTTGCCCTTTGGGAGATTGCTCCCTTCGATCGCAACCTCGTATATGCTGGGAGGGAAAAAATGGAAAAAGATAAAAATTACTTCAATCAAAAAGGTAAAAATGCAGAAAATATTTTACACTATCTAGCTAAAAAAACATTTCTAGCTGATTGGTGTTATTTGAATCCCAAGTTGCCCAACAAAAAAGAATTGTGTGATCTATTAGTAGTATATGATGAAATTGCAATTATATGGCAAATTAAAAACTTAAAATTAAATAAGCAGGGGAAATATGACCAATCAGAATTAGAAAAAAATTTGCGTCAACTCTCAGGAGCAAGAAGACAATTATTCGATCTAAAGACACTTGTAGAATTAGAAAATCCATTTAGAGGGAAAGAGGAATTTAATCCAAAAATAATTAAAGAAATATATTTAATATCTGTTTTGTTTGGCAAGGGAGAAGAAATGTTTTCTTTTGTCGAGGAAATAAAAAAGTATAAGGTTCATGTATTCGATAAAGATTTTAGTCAAGTTGTTCTTAATGAACTAGATACAATAACTGATTTTGTTGAATATCTGCGTGAAGGAATGTATTAAGGGGTCAGGTCTTGCAATATAACAAAGTTAGTAAATGTAACTCTTTCCAATATGTCTGCCAATGTAGATATGCTATATCAGCAACATGACCAGACCATTACGGATAGAATTTGCGGGAGCAGTTTAACACATCACCTCCAGAGGAAATGCCAAGCAGGTGATCTTCCTTGACGAGAAAGACTTTGCTGATTTCCTTTAATAAATAGACACATCCCATTTTCTCAGACAATTAATATTTTACTTTTAAATTAGATAAATAGAGAAGGTGTACCAAGTCAATAATTTGGCAACTTTTAGCGGAAAACCTATTGGGTCT
>JAHJOY010000287.1 GCA_018819665.1 bacterium | reverse complement strand
TGCTCACGTAATCCACAATCATGCCTTAAAACAAACCAGAGATAATACTAAATTTACCTTGTTAACTATTTTAGCCGTTCTTTTAACCAGGGAGCCGGATATAGGCGTATTAGGGAAGCTTACTACTATCACTCTTCTTAACCAATATAGCCGGGAATACGAAGAGGAAGCAGATTTAACTGCTACAAATTTCTTAATTAAGGCGGGATATAATCCGGTAGGTTTTTTAACTTTTTTAGAAAGATTGTATACCCGGGAAATGTTTAAACCTGAAGTAAATTTGGGAATATTTCAAACTCACCCTGAAACTGAAAATAGGATTAATTATGTGAAAGATATGCTTATAGAGAAGGGGATAGATATCGATAGGCGGGCTACCACTGATTATCTCAAAGTAAATATCAAGTATATATTTGAGGAGTCTTTTTGTACAGGAACTATTTATATTGATGATATTCCTATTTTAAATTTATCATTTCCGAAAAGTCATGAGATTTACCTTAAAATGATAGAGGCTACTCAAAGCCTGGATAAATTTCTTAGTATCGATTTGGCTCCCTATGAGATAAATATCTTAGTAGAGGGAACTACCTCTACGCTCCTGGTTCGTAATAATAAAATAGTTTCTTTAGATGATTCAGAAACTGCTTTTATAAATAAATCTTCCAGAGAAGTATTAAGAAGAACTCAAGATAAAATCAGGCAAGCTTTATGGGAGTTCAAACTTAAATTCCCCTTTGATGTTAAAGAAGATTTAGAAGATTAAATAGAAAGAAAAAATATTTTATTTGATTTTAATGTAATAAAATTGCCCACCCCTTACTAAAGAGATGGGCAATTTTTATTTATTTCATGTTATTAAATACGAATTTCTTATGTTCGTTCTAGTTTAAAATACTCCTATGCTTTTAAGGAAAACTATAAAAATCGCAACAGGAGCAACATATTTAATAAGGAAACGATAACCGCCTCCTAAAGTAATAGCACCCTTTGCGCCCGTATTTCCTTCTTCGATTGCCTTATCAGTTCCCCAATACCAGCCAATAAATATACAGAGTAGGAAACCGCCTAAAGGCAGAAGTATATTAGAAGCTATAAAATCAAGAGAATCGAGTATATCTCTTCCGCCAAGAATCTTCACACCAGACCATATCCCTAACCCAAGAGAAGAAGGTATTCCTAAGAGGAAGATAATTATACCCATAATCCAAACTGCTTTTTTACGATCCCATTTTGACTCATCAATAAAGTAAGCAGAGACAACCTCGAGTAAGGAAATAGCTGAAGTAAGGGCAGCGATGGTCAGTAAGAAGAAGAATAGAATTCCAAAGAAATGACCCACTGGTCCCATGGCTGCAAACACAGCTGGTACAGTAATAAAGGTTAAGCCTGGTCCTGCACCTGGTTCTAATCCAAAAGCAAATACTGCCGGGAATATAGCAAGACCTGCAAGAAGAGCGATACCAGTATCAGTTCCAGCAATCCAGTAAGAATTTGCAGGAATATCCTGATCTTTTTTAAGATAACTACCATAAGTTATCATACAGCCCATTCCTAAACTCAGTGAGAAGAAGGCCTGTCCTAAGGCAGCCAAAACTCCTTCTGCAGTTAATTTACTAAAATCTGGTTTAAGATAGAAAGATAACCCTGCACCTGCTCCAGACAGGGTGACTGAACGAATGATCAAGACTAACATTATTAAAACCAACAAAGGCATTAATATTTTAGAATATTTTTCAATACCTTTTTCAATGCCAGCTGCAACGATGCCTATACACATAAACATAAATATGGCATGCCAGATTAGGGGAGCTACAGAGGAAGTAATTGAACCAACAAAAATGTTAGCATGATCAGCACCGGCTGCCATATAAGCACCTGATTTAAAGATGAAAGCCACTGCCCATCCGGCGATAACCGAGTAGTAAGAAAGAATAATGAATCCTGCTAATATTCCCATTACACCGACAATAAACCAAGGGCTGCCTGGTGCCAGGACTTTAAATGCTCCCACGGCGTTTTTTTGAGATTTACGACCTACTAACAATTCTGAATTCATAATGGGGATACAAATTAAAAGAACAAAAAGTAAATATACTAATACAAATGCTGCGCCACCATAACGTCCAGTCATATAAGGGAATTTCCAGATATTTCCCAGACCAACGGCTGAACCGGCAGCTGCTGCTATAAAGCCAAATTGCGATCCCCAATTGCCTCTTCCTTTGATTTCCATTTAAAAAACCTCCTTGTTTTTTATTTTTTTTGTAAAATTTCAATAAACTTTTAATGAATTAATAAATATATAATATTTCGCGAGACTCCCAAGATAAGCATTTTACTGTCTTTTTCAGTAGCATCACCACCTTTTGTTCTAATAGAGTGAAATCTGCAAGTAGACAAGTAGAATAGATTGTTTAGATAAAAATAAGCATAGTTAATAAAATAGAAACAGTATTACTA
>JAHJOY010000286.1 GCA_018819665.1 bacterium | reverse complement strand
CAAAACCTTTAGGTAAAGTTCTTAATGAGAAAGTTAAATGGATTCTTGAAAATCATAAGTCTGAACCTCTCTCAGAGGAGGTTAAAGGAAAGATTAAAGAAATTTTAGAGAGAGTAGAGAACAAATAAGACAGGCTGTTTTAGATTAAGAAAAAGTAAATTCATAGTAGTACATAGTTCAAACAAAAATTTATTAGTAATTAGTAGCGAACTTGGAGCATTGAGGAGGAAGTTAAATAAAAATAAGACCAGAGGAGGGGGGTGAGAGAATAAATATAATTGGATGGGAAACAAAGAAAAGTTTTTCGAAAAGAGAAAAATATTAAAATAGGAGGAAAAAAAGATGAAAAGAATAATGATGTTATTGATAGTAGTGATGTTTGTCGCTTTTGCCGGATTTAGCTCATTTGCTGAGGTACCTAAAGATGAATTGAAAATTGCCCAATGGGAAGATATAAATACATTAGATCCTGGTTGGATGACCAGTACAGAAAGAGAACTTACCATAATGAACTGTATTTATAATGGGTTAGTAAAGTATAAGGAAGGAACCTGGGAAGTTGTGCCAGATTTAGCAGAATCTTGGGATATTTCTAAAGATGGGAAAGAAATAACCTTTTATTTAAGAAAGGGGGTTCAGTTTCAAAAAGGATACGGAGAGATGACTGCTGAAGATGTTAAATTCTCTTTTGAGCGGATTATAGACCCAGAGGCAAAGTCTCCCGAGGAAGAGACATGGGCTGCTCTGGATAATGTAGAAATACTCAATAAATATACGGTCAAATTAGTGCTCAAATATCCCTCTGCTCGGCTTTTTACCTCGAGTCTACCTTTAAATGCGGGTATGATCGTTTCCAAAAAGGCTGTAGAAGAAATGGGAAAAGAAAAATTTGCTTTTTATCCTATAGGAACAGGCCCCTATGAGTTTGTTGCCTGGATACCTAAGGGAAAAGTAGAACTTCAAACTTTTGAGAATTATTGGGGAGAAAAGCCTAAGATAAAAAAGCTTACCTTTGTTCCTATAGTCGAAGTATCAACTGTAGAGATGGCTCTTAAAACAGGCGAAATTGATATTGGTAGAGTCTCCTTGAAGAATGTGAAAAGATATCAAGAAGATCCAAATATTAATGTATACTTAAACCCAGGCCTTAAATACTGGTGGATAGGATTTACCGTAAATAAACCACCTTTTGACAACTTGAAGCTTAGGGAAGCGGTCCGGTATGCAATAGATGTGGATAAAATTATTCAAGCAGCTTTTTTTGGGATTCCAAGGAGAGCAACCCAGATGTTTCCTCCAGGAATGTTAGGTTACTGGGAAGATGCTCCTGTTTATAAGGTGGATCTTAATAGGGCGAAGGAGCTACTTAAAGAAGCTGGATATCCAGATGGATTTAAAGCTACTTTCTTGATGTGGCCAACAGAAGAAAATAGAATTATAGCCGAGGTAGTAAAAGCAGATTTGGAAAAAATAGGAATAGATATAGATATTGATGTGAAGGAAGTAGGGGCTTTCAATGAGGCAACGAAGAAGGGAGAAAATGACTTCCACATTTCCTTCTTTGCTACAACGCTAGATCCTGGCTATGCCACCCAGTGGTTTGTAACTGATCAAGCTTGGAATCTTAGTCAATGGAGTAATCCAGAATATGATAAGCTTTTAAAGGATGCAGAGTCAGAAATGGATCCTCAAAAGAGGGCACAACTCTATGTAAAAGCACAAAAACTAATAGATAAAGACTGCTGGGCAATCTGGCTTACCAATGGAGTTGAGACAGTGGCAACCCAAAAAAATATAAATATAGGGGAAATATTTCCCAATGGCCGCTTAGCACCCTGGATAATAAGCAAAGATTAGTAATAAAAAAAGAGGTTTTAGTAAAATGGCATATAAAAGGGAAGGATAAAAACTTCCCTTTTATTTTATATGTTCTATACTAAGATGGCCGAAGAATAAAATTTCCGGAGTATTTTTTGGTATCTATACAATAAAAAATTATTATAAAAGAATATAGAGGCGATAAATTTGTTAAAGTATGTAATTAAGCGGATTTTATGGATTGTTCCTACAGTATTAGGCGTTCTAATTTTATTATTTAGTTTAACTTATTTTTTACCTGGTGACCCAGCTTCAGTTATGTTAGGACCCAGGGCTACCCCTGAACTGATTAAAGATTTAAATCACCGTTTACACCTTGACCAACCAGTATATACACGTTTAGGCTATTATATTTTAGGGGTCTTACGCGGAGATTTAGGTGAGTCCGTTTGGTCCGGACACAAAGTAAGTTCCTTAATAGTTAATAGTCTGCCTTATACTATAATATTAGCTGTTTGCAGTATGGGATTGGCAGCTCTTGTGGGGATATTTTTGGGAGTTTTTGCAACAATTTATAAGGAAAGTATAATCGATCATTTAGTTACCGGGATTTCCCTTGTAGGAGTAGCAGTGCCAGATTTTGTTGCTGCTTGTTTATTACTGTTAATT
>JAHJOY010000285.1 GCA_018819665.1 bacterium | reverse complement strand
CCCTTTTATTTCTTTTCTAAAAAGTAATATTACAGCCAGAACTGTTCCGAAATGTACAAATGCTTCAAATGCTACACCTGGTAAATTTAGTTTTAAGAAATACTTTGCTATCACTAAATGCCCGGAACTGCTTACCGGAAAAAATTCTGTTAATCCTTGTATTAGCCCTAATAATATTAATGACATATATTCCCCTAATCTTTGGACAGTTCGTCAATTACCATCAAACTAATGTTATTAGCATGATCTCCAACTCTTTCTAAGTTACTTATTAAATCTAAAAAGATAACACCGGATTCAGGATAACAAATGCCTTGGTTTAGCCTATTTATATGATTACCACGAAGTTCTTTTTCTATTTCATCAATTTCATCTTCTTTTAAAGCTACCTCTCGAGCTAATGCTATATCTCTATTTTTTAATGCCGAGATTGATTTATTTAAAGAAATTTGAACTTTTGAAAACATAAATTTTAGTTCATCTAAAGCTTTTTCACTGAAAGGTAATTTTTCATTTATTTTTTCTTCAGAAAGTTCAGCTAAATTTTCAGCATGGTCCCCTACTCTTTCTATGTCATTAACTATATTCATTAAATCCGTTAGTCTTTTTGATTGTATAGGGCTAAGAGACCGTTGAGATATCAATACTAAATATTTGGTAATCTCCTTTTCTAAAGTATTTACCACATCTTCTTTTAAATATACACTTTTTAGGATATTTAGGTCGTTTTGAATAAAAGACATCATTACATCATTTAACATGCTTTCAGCCATTTCGCCCATCCTAACCAGTTCTTAGTTGCCTGACTCAAAGCAAGGGATGGTGTATTTAACATATCTTTATTTAAGTAGATAGGTCCTTTCTTAATGACAATTTCTTCACCTGGTAAAATTTTAACAATAAGTTTAATAAACAAAGAAAGAAAAGGAAGTAATATTGCTGCATTAATTACATTAAATAAAGTATGAGCATTTGCAATTTGCCTTGGGATACTTGACGAGGTTAGCGATACCAGGTATGCGAACTTATTTATAAAGAATAAAAATAGAACAACCCCTCCAATATTAAAAAATAGATGGGAAAGAGCAACTCTTTTCCCGGTTATTGAACTTCCTATGCTGGCAATTCCTGCAGTAAAACAAGTTCCTATATTGCTTCCCAGAATAAGGGGGATTGCTGCTTCTATGCCCATTATTCCCTGAATGGACATAGCAATTACGATTGCAGTGGTAGCACTACTGCTTTGAATTATAGCGGTAAAGATTGCAGCAACCACGATACCCAATAAAGGATTGAGAGAAATATTGGCTAATAAATTTAGAAATGGAGCATAATTTCTTAATGGTCCTACTGCATGAGACATAGTGTATAAGCCTAAGAACAATATACCAAAACCGAGTAATATTTGGCCAAAATATTTATAGCTTCTTTTTTTGGCTAAAAAATTAAAGATAAAGCCAATACCAATTGCCGGAAGAGCATATTTCTCTAAACGAAAAGATACAATCTGGGCGGTTACGGTGGTACCTATGTTTGCTCCTACTATTACGCTTACAGCTTGTTTTAAACTTAATAATCCTGCGTTAACTAATCCGATAGTTATAACACTTGTTGCACTACTGCTTTGAATAATGGAAGTTATTAAAGCCCCGGTTGCAACACCCATTACTGGTTTATTGGTTAAGAATTCCATAACTTTCTGTATTCTGTCACCAGTAACTTTTTGTAAGCCATCACTGAGCAGTTGCATTCCATATAAAAATAACCCCAGACCTCCCATCATACCAAAGATTAGTTCAGTGGTCATTGAATACCTCCGCTTAGATAAATTAGTCGTTAGTGAATAGTGAATAGTATTTAGTAAGTAAAATACATTAATGATTTATAAGTTATGGGTTTCAAGTCGCAAATTTATAGAAACTAAAAAGTATGTAGAGGTTGTATTATCATGCTCCCTTGTAATAAGCTGTAAACAGAAAACTGAAAACTTGTATTTTGAAACTAACGACTAACGACTATTCACTAACGACTATTTTGAAGTCCTTATGCCGCTATGTCCGAAGCCACCTTCTCCTCTTTTGGTTTCATCTAAGGTCTCTACAAGTTTAAAATTAGGGAGAAATATTTTTTGGATTACTAATTGAGCTATTCTATCTCCTCTTTGTATATTAAAATCTTCTTCACCTAAATTAATTAATATTACCTTTACAATACCCCTATAATCTGAATCAATAGTGCCTGGAGTATTTAGAACAGTAATTCCATGCTTAAGGGCTAAGCCACTTCGAGGTCTTATTTGCCCTTCATAACCTTTAGGGATCATAATTTTAATCCCGGTGGAAATCAATTTTATCTTACCCGGTTTTAATACAGTATCTGAAGCTTCTGCGGATAACAAATCAACTCCAGAGGAGAATTCGCTTATGGAAACAGGTAAAGGTAAATCCTCGCATCCTCTAACTTTTTCTATTTTTATTTCTATTTTATTATTCTCCACAACCAAATCCATTTTTTGTTTTATTTGTTTCATATTGTTTCAATAAGCATCAGTCATATTTTTCATTTTTCTTTTCAACATCATTGCTTACAATATTATTTTCTTCTTCCTCTATTCTTCTTAAATCAATTCTGCCCTGGTCATCAATTCCAATACATTTAACTAATATATTATCATTAACTCTAACTACATCTTCAACTCTTCCTATACGTTTTCGCGATAATTTAGAAATGTGAACCAATCCTTCTTTACCAGGAAATATTTCTACAAAAGCTCCAAAATTAGTTGTCCTGGTTACCTTCCCTTCATATGTTTCCCCGACTTTAGCCTCTCTCACCATATCTTCAATCATTTTTTTTGCTCGGTCCAGTGATTTTCCATCTGTTGAAGCAATGAATATTTCTCCATTATCTTTAATATCGATAGAAGCACCGGTTACTTCTATAATTTTCTTGATATTTTTTCCACTGGGACCGATTACCATGCCAATCTTAGCAGGGTCAACATTTATTACTAATATTTTTGGTGCATAGATAGATAAATTTTCTCGAGATTTTGATAGTACTTTATTCATTTTATCAAGAATATATAGTCTTGCTTCTTTTGATCTCTTTAAAATATCGCTCAATGTATTTTTTGGAATACCGGCAATTTTCAAATCCATCTGAATAGCAGTAATACCAAGGCTGCTTCCGGCAGCTTTAAAGTCCATATCTCCATAATGATCTTCTAAACCTAAAATATCTGTTAATATTTCTACGTTTTCATCTTCTTTTACTAATCCCATAGCGATTCCAGCTACAGGTCTTTTTAGAGGAACTCCTGCGTCAAATAAGGATAGACTCCCTCCGCAAACGGTAGCCATAGAAGAAGAGCCATTTGACTCTAAAATTTCGGCAACTATACGAATAGTGTAAGGAAATTCTACTTCTGGAGGGATTAAAGCCTTTAAGGCCATTTCTGCCAATGAACCATGTCCAATTTCTCTTCTCGATTGCCCTCTTCTTGGGCTTACTTCCCCAACACTAAAAGGTGGGAAATTGTAATGCAAATAAAACCTTTCCGAAGATTCTTCTTCCAGGGTATCTACAAATTGCCTATCTTTTACTGTTCCTAAAGTGGTAACAACTAAGGCTTGTGTTTGCCCTCTGGTAAATAAAGCACTCCCATGAACTCGGGGCAGCACTCCAGTTTCACAACTAATTGGGCGTATTTCATCTAATTTTCTCCCGTCTACTCTAATTTTTTCTTTAATTATTAGATTGCGAACAGCTTCTTTACAAGTTTCATCATAGGCATTTTTCAAAAGAGGTAAATTGTCTCTCTCAGTAGATAATTTTTCAATAATACGATTAAAAATATCTTCTAATGAATCTTCTCTTTCCTTTTTTTCATTTATACAGATAGCTTTTTTAATTTCTTTCTCGTAGAGATTTTTAATTTCATTATGATAATTATCTGCTAATTCTGCTGTTTCTGTATATTGTTTCTCTTCTTTTACATTAGATTTTCCCAAAATATCTGCCAGTTTTTCTTGTCCTTCTATGATTGTTTTAATTGCTTCTTGAGCAATACCAATTGCTTTTAATATAATTTCTTCAGGTACTTCTTTTGCTTCGCCTTCCATCATTATAATTGAATCTTTTGTACCAGCTATAATTAAGTTTAATTCGGTATTTTCTAATTCCTGAGGGCCGGGATTAACTATAAATTCGTTTTCTACTAATCCAATCCTTACAGCTCCTATGGGACCTTGAAAAGGAATATTCGATATCCATAAAGCCGCGGAAGCTCCTATCATAGCTAGTATATCCGGTAAATTTTTTTGATCATATGACAAAACGGTAGCAATGACCTGAACATCGTTTCTGTATTCCTTGGGGAACAAAGGTCGCAATGGACGATCAATAAGTCGTGAAGTTAATATCGCATTCTTGCTTGGCCTACCCTCTCTTTTGAAAAAACCGCCTGGAATTTTACCAGCAGCGTAGAATTTTTCTTCATAATCCACCATTAAGGGAAAAAAGTCTATCCCTTCCCGCGGTTCTTTGGAAGAGACTGCTGTTACCAGTACAACGGTTCCCTCACAACTAACTACTATCGAACCAGCCGCCTGCTTAGCAATTTTGCCGGTTTCTATATTTATTATTTTACCATTTAAAT
>JAHJOY010000284.1 GCA_018819665.1 bacterium | reverse complement strand
GAGATATTAATTAATTTCTGGCAAACCAATCCTGTCCCTGTAACTAGAATTGTCAAAACACGACTATTTCCAACCGGTACAAATTGAATGTTTCTTACTATATCATTATAAATAACCGGTGATAATACAACTCCTATATTATCAGTTAACTTGGACAACAATTGAGAAGTTATTTTCATCGTTTCTTCAAACTCTTTGCTTTTTTTATAAATCTGGATAATTTCTCTCTTTTCTTCTTCCTTTAAATAGTTTTTCACCATCAAATTATCTACATAAAATCTATAGCCTTTATCGGTTGGAATTCTCCCCGATGAGGTGTGTGGCTGCCATAAGTAATCATTTTTTTCTAATAGATACATTTCATGCCTTATTGTGGCGGTACTTAAGTTTAAATTATAATTTTGAGCAATAATAGCCGAACTCACCGGTTCCGCAGTAGTAATATATCTATGCACTACGGCTGTTAATATAGTTTTCATTCTTTCATTTAATTCCATTTTTACACCTCGTTTAGCACTCTCATAGGTAGAGTGCTAAATACCCTAAATAAGATATCACCATAAATTTCATTTGTCAAGATATATGAAAAAATATGAAAAAATAATTCTCCGATTGACCAATTCACCAATTCACCAATTCACCGATTCTCCGATTGACCAATTAGATTAGTCTACCGGTCTACCAGTCCACCAGTCTCCCAGTCAATTTAGTTAACCAGTTTACCAGTTATCCGGTTAGCCAGTTCAATTAGTCGTTAGTGAATAATCTAGCGTATAGTGTACAGCGTTTAGCGTATAGGATAAATCATGCCATACAATATGCTACCCACTTCTTTTAATAAATTTTTAATATCATTTCTAATCTCTTTTTGTCATTGCGAGGGAGTGAAACGACCGAAGCAATCCCAATGAGATTGCCACGGCTCCGCCTCGCAATGACATTTCTGTTTTTTCATTCTTACTTCTATTCTCTTAACGAGCTATCAGGGCGTATTGCAATACGCCCCTACTTTTTCTCTTTTGCCTTTCTTTACTACATACTATATACTACATACTCGATACTCGATACAAATTTAATTAATCAACAAATTCTCTAAAAACAGTATTAGCCAGAAAAATTCCCCTCTTAGTTAGCTTTATTTTGCAATCAACTTTTTTTAACAGTCCTAAATTGACTAATTTATCAATTTGTTTAGAAAAAATATCATTAAGGTTAATCCCAAATCTTGTCTTGTATTTTTTATAACTTACACCATCTTTGGTCCTCAAACCTAAAATTATGGTTTCTATCATTCTTTTTCTTAAGGATAATTTTTCTCCATGGTCTATAGGTAATTTATCGTTCATTACTTCTTTGATATATTTTTCCGGATCTTTGAAATTCATATATCGATACCCTCTTATAAAAGAATATGCTCCTGCTCCTATTCCTAAATATGGTTTATTCTGCCAATAAATTAGGTTATGCAACGATCTCTTATGAGGACGTGCAAAATTCGCTATCTCGTAGTGCTCAAAATTATTCTCTTTGAGAAAATTTATTGCCCAGTTATACATATCAAATTCTTCATCTTCCGAGGGGAGCTTTAAGGTATTTCTTTTGTAATTTTCGTAATATTCTGTCCCTGGTTTTATGGTCAGATTATACAGGGATAAGTGATCTGGCTTCAAGGAAACAGCCTTTTTCAATGTATCTTGAAGATCTTCTGTTGTTTGATCTGGCAAAGCAAACATGATATCTATGTTGATATTACTAAATCCTATTTCTCGGGCTAAATTATATGAATCAATAATATCTTGTGTATTATGTATCCTGCCTAATTTTTTTAAAAATATATTATTGAAACTCTGGGCTCCTAAACTTAATCTGTTTATTCCCGATTCGATTAATAACTTTAGTTTTTCACCATCTAATGTTCCCGGATTTGCTTCTATGGTTATCTCAGCTTTTTTTTCAATCGTAAATTTATCTTTACAAAATTCTAATATATTATAAATCTGAACTCCCGATAAAATAGTGGGAGTGCCGCCGCCCAAATAAATAGTCTTTATATTGCTCTTATTTAATTTTTGAGAATAAGCAGTTATCTCCTTATATAAAGCGGAAATGTAAGAAGAAATCTGATTATCTTCTTTCAATTGGTAAGAATTGAAGTCACAGTAAGGACATTTTGATATACAAAAAGGGAAATGTAGATACAATCCTAATTCCATTAATTATCACCTGATTAAATTTTTAATATCCCTAAAAATGCTTCCTGTGGAATTTCCACCTTTCCAATTTTTTTCATTCTTTTTTTCCCGGCTTTTTGTTTTTCCAACAGCTTTCTTTTACGGGTAATGTCTCCTCCATAACATTTAGCTAATACATCTTTTTTTAGTGCTTTTATAGTTTCTCGAGCAATAATTTTTCTTTCAATCGTCGCTTGCAGTGGAACTTCATACATTTGACGAGGGATAATTTCTTTTAGTTTTTCTACTATCTTTCTTGCCCGCGTATACGCCTTATCTTTATGTACGATAAAAGATAGAGCATCCACTAACTGATGATTAACCAATATATCGACTTTTACCAATTCGGAGGACTGATATCCTATAAGTTCGTAATCAAGCGAAGCATATCCGCTGCTTATCGATTTTAATTTATCATAAAAATCTAAAATAATTTCATTTAAGGGGAGATGATGATCTAATCTTAAGATTTTTTCGTCGATATATTCCATATTTTTAAAGATTCCCCTTCTTTCCTGAACTAAATCCATAATTCCGCCAATACACTTGCTGGGAGTAATGATATTTACTTTTACATATGGTTCTTCAATCTTTTCAATATCATTTCTTGAAGGGAAGGAGGAAGGGTTACTTATTTTTAACATTTCCCCATTTTTTTTAGTTACTTGATACATTACACTCGGAGTAGTGGCGATTAAATTTAGGTTATATTCCCTTTCTAATCTTTCCTGAACAATCTCCATATGCAGCAATCCTAAAAATCCACACCTAAAACCAAAACCTAAGGCTTCTGATGTTTCATCTTCACTAAAAAGAGAGGAATCATTCAATTTAAGCTTCTCCAGAGCAATCTTTAGATTTTCGTATTCCTTATTATCAATCGGATAGATACTGCAAAAAACCAAAGGTGTAACCTTTTTATATCCGGGAAGGCTCTCTCGGGATGGGTTAGAAGCATCGACAATAGTATCACCTACGTGAGTATCTTTAATATTTTTAAATCCGGCTATTATATATCCCACTTCCCCGGCAGTAAGTTTTTTTATGGTCTGCATTTTAGGACGAAAAATTCCTATTTCTGCAACTTCATATTTTATGTTATTAGACATAGTTTGAATAATCATACCTGGCTTTATTACACCATCTACTACCTTAACATAGACAATTGTTCCTTTGTATGAATTGTAGACCGAGTCGAATATAAGTGCTCTTAAGGACAGATTCGAACTCCCTTTTGGTGGTGGAATTTTATTGACTATTGCTTCTAAAATATCAGAAGTTCCGATTCCTTCTTTGGCACTTGCTAAAATTATTTCCTCTTCTTTTATTTCTGAAATATTTTGTAATTCTTTAGTAACTTTATCTGGGTTTGCTGTAGAAAGATCAATTTTATTAATTATCGGAATAATTTTCAAATTACTTTTTAGTGCTAAATTAATATTTGCTATGGTTTGTGCTTGGACACCTTGAGATGCATCAACAATCAACAAAGCACCCTCACATGCCGCAAGACTACGAGATACTTCATATGAAAAATCAACATGTCCCGGGGTATCAATTAAATTTAAAATGTATTTCTTCCCATCTTTGGATTGATAATATAATCTTACTGCTTTTGATTTAATAGTTATCCCCTTTTCTCTTTCTAAATCCATATTGTCCAATATCTGTTCTCTTTTTTCTCTCTCCGAAATTGTTCCGGTAAATTCCAGTAACCGATCAGCTATGGTTGATTTTCCGTGATCAATATGGGCGATTATAGAAAAATTCCTGATATTTTCAATGTTGCAATGATAATCTTCTAACATTATTTATTCTCTACTCCTTAAGATTGTTTTAATGCTTTGTTTTAAATTTCTAACTTCTTTCACACCAAGTATATAACTAATAATAAAATATACCAAACCTCCGCTAAAAATTGAGGCAGTTACTTGAATAATCTGATTATATTTATCATTTAAGTCCAATATGTTGCCAAAATAATTTCCAACCAAAACACAGACTATTCCTAAACATATTGAAGATATAATAATTTTTATCAAAAATGATGCTTGAGATTTTAATTCAATATCCCCAATTTTATCTTGTAAAACTTTTAATAATATAATCAGATTTATTATAGCTGCTACTGATGTAGCTAACGCTAAACCGGAATGAGCTAAATATCTAACTAAAATTAAATCTAAAGCAATATTTATAAATACTATATAGATTCCGATCTTTACCGGAGTTTTGGCATCCTTCAAAGCATAAAAAGACATGGTTATCAATCGAACACAAGCATAGGCAAACAGGCCTATAGAATAATATAATAAAGCACTTGCAGTCATATTGGTTGCAACTCTGCTAAATATACCATGTTCGTATATTAAACGAATCAATGAATCCTTTAATACTATTAATCCTACAGCTGACGGAATGGTGGTAAACAATAACATTCTTAGGCCAAATAATAATGATTTTTTAAATTCAGGAATATTATTTTTTGCAATATGTTTAGCAAGTGTAGGAAAAATGGCAATAGAAATAGCAATTCCAAATACCCCCAAGGGAAATTGTACCAATCTATTGGAATAATATAAAGCCGAAATACTTCCATCAATTAAAGTAGAAGCAATTGTCCTATCCACTACGACATTAATCTCAGTAATAGCCAGGCCTATCAT
>JAHJOY010000283.1 GCA_018819665.1 bacterium | reverse complement strand
TATATTAAGTAAAATAAACTATTACTAAGGAGGAAAGAGATATGAAAATTATTTTCAAAGGGAAACATATTGAAGTGACAGATGCGATGCGTAATTATATTGAAAAAAGGTTAAGCAAGATCGAGAGGCATTTTGATCATATCTTAGAAGTAATAGTAACTTTAAGCGTAGAGAAAAATAGGCAAATTGTCGAAGCAACCTTGCAGGCAAGAAGAGCTTTGATTAGAGCAGAAGAAGAAACAGATGATATGTATGCTTCCATAGATAAAGTAGCAGATAAATTAGAAAGACAGATACAGAAGTATAAAGAAAAATATTTTCAGAAACCTCACCCCGGCACAGAAAAAAAAGGGTTAGCTAATAAAGGGGTTAATGCTGAAGATAGTGAGTCGGATAAGATTGTTAAAATTGTAAAGACTAAAAGATTTGCCGTTAAACCGATGTCAGTAGAAGAAGCGGCAATGCAAATGGATTTATTGGGACACAATTTTTTTGTTTTTGCTAATGATAATACCAACAAAGTTAATGTTCTGTATAAAAGAAAAGACGGGAATTTCGGACTGATTGAGCCGGAATTTTAAGGAGGAATCTATGGAGAAAAATAAATTACACGCATTTCGTAATTTTATAATTCCCCGACGTTTTAATTACGAAGTAGGAGATATAGAAAAATCGTTAAAAGATCTAAGCGATATTCTATTTGCGAAAATAGTATTATCAGAGGATGGAGATATAAAAGAGATTCATATAATTACTAAAGATTCTTCTAACCCCAAAAGAATTACCCGGGATATTGAATCGTTTTTATTAGCCAAATATAATATTCAAGTAGATTATAGAAAAATTAGTATAGCACAAGTAAAAGATAAAGAAATAAAAGATGAGCAGACAAAGGAAGAAGAATCAGAATCTTCTTTAAGACTTAAATTCTCTGATATTAAAGTGGGAGCTATCGGTAATCAGTTTGAAGTTTGTGTAAAATTAGAAAATAACGGAAAAATATATGAAGGTAAAGTATCTGGAAAAAATTGGGAAGAAAATCGGGAATATTTAGTGGCTAAAGCTGCCTTAGAAGGGATAAGTTCCTATTTAGAGGGCTCAATTTTCTTCCAAGTAGATGAAATAAAAAAGATTGAGTTGGGTAACAAAGAAATAATAATAGTTTCCATTAATCTAATCGATTCAAAAAGAAAGGAAAATTTAGTAGGTTCTACGGTAATTAAAGATGACTTAAATAAAGCAGTAGTAAAAGCAATCCTTAAAGCTACTAATCGTAGAATTTTAACAAAAGAAAAATAAATAAAAAATTAGGTCGGTGAGGCCCTTATTTACAACTAATAATATAATAAAAGATGTAGCAGTATCATTGAGCGAAGCGAAGCGGTTTTAAATGTTGGAAAAACAAATAGAAACCGTGGAGGTGCTAAAGATGAAGATTAATAAGGCAAAACTAATCAGCTTATTAATTAGTGTCATGGCTTTATTGTTAGCCGGTGGCGCTAAAGCTACCTGGAGATAATATAAGGTAGTAAAGGCTCATCGGCCTAATTTTATTTAATTTTAAAGGAGGTTATAACTTGTCGTTAAAATTAAAAGTTTATATTGGAGTGGTAACAGCATTAGCCATTGCTCTTTTTATATATTTAGCACCTTCTTTGCCTTCATTTTCTAATATATGGTGGGCAGTTATATTTTTTCTTATTATATCTACCTTCGCTGAATTTATTCCTGTTGATTTGCCTATAGGAGGAGTTATAAGCATCGGTTTTCCTATAGATTTTGTGGTAATTTTAGTATATGGACCAGCATTAGCAATGGTGATAACCGCTTTGGGAGCATTAATAGGTGAAACAATAGAGAGGAAAAGATCCTGGTATAAAGTAGTATTTAATGCTTCTCAGCTTGCTTTGACAGCTGGAATTGCAGGTATTACCTATCAAAAGGTAGGGGGAGTTGTAGGAGCACAAAATATTTTTAAGTATGTTTTCCCTGCTGCTATATGCGCTC
>JAHJOY010000282.1 GCA_018819665.1 bacterium | reverse complement strand
CGCCATCAATTTTCTTGCGAGAAACTTTTTGGGTATATTTTTGCCGGTTTAATACCGCATCAAAACCTTCTTCAACCAGTTGCTTTCTAACTCTTTCAACTGTTTGTACTGTTACATCGAGCGCTTGGCTAATTTTTTCGTCTGGCCATCCAGGTCCCTCCTCTCCCTGGTCTGCTTTTAATAATATTCGCGCTCGTGTAAATAACTGGGCTGATCTTTTGCCTGATGATATAAATCGCTTCAGTATTTGGCTCTCTTTCTGTGACAAACTTACAATATATTTTTTCATGACGTTCCTCCTGACTTGTATCTTTATTACTGAATATGGCATAAGTCAGGAAGTAAGTCAAGTAAATTACCCAATATATTTATATTGACATGACACTAGGTTTATTTACAGATAGAGTTTAAAATAAAGTCTTTTTCGGTTTTGGAAAATCTTTCAGTGTATTACCTTTCATCTTTTTTCTTAAAAAAGCAGGGATTTCTAAGTCTTTATCATCTATCAATTGATCTTTAATTTTAAATTTATCTTCTATCTTTAGATTATCTTTTTCTGCATAATTTTCTTTAAATAATTCTTTTTTATTTACTTTTTCCTTTTCTTCTTCTTCAATATTTTCTTCGCACTTTGTAGCAATGACAGATACTTTTATTTCATCCTGCAATTCCTCATCAATAATTGCCCCAAAAACAATATTTGTATCTTGACCAACTGCTTTAGATATGATATCAACTATTTCGTTTACTTCAAATAAGCTCATATCTAAACCGCCGGTAACATTAATCAATAATGATTTTGCTCCTTTTATGGATACCTCTAATAAGGGACTGGAAATAGCCATTTTTGCTGCAGCAGCTGCTTTCTTTTTCCCTTTACCTTTTCCAATGCCTACCAAAGATAGCCCAGCATCTTTTGCTACTGTTCTTACATCGGCTAAATCTAAATTTATTAATCCGGGAATGGTAATCAGATCAGCAATTGCCTGAACAGATTGACATAATACTTTATCAGTCATTTCAAAGGCATCTTTCATAGAAGTATCTTTAGAAATAATTCTTAATAAACGGTCATTAGAAATAGTGATTAAAGCATCTACTTCATTTTTTAATTCTTCTATTCCGGCTTCCGCTTGTAATTTTCTCTTTTTACCTTCGAAAGCGAAGGGTTTAGTTACTACCCCTATGGTTAAAATGCCATGTTGTTTTGCTATCTTTGCCGCAACTGAAGCAACTCCAGTTCCTGTTCCTCCTCCCATACCGGCCGTAATAAAAATTATATCTGCATTTTCCATGACCTTAGAAATTTTATCTTTATCCTCTTCAGCTGCTTTCTTGCCTAATTCGGGATTACCTCCGGTTCCTAAGCCATTGGTTAGAGATTTACCAATTTGAATCTTTTGTCCAGCTTGAGATAGGGATAGGGCTTGTAAATCCGTATTTATAGCAATTAGATCAAGATTGCTCATCCCTTGAAGAGCCATTTCCCGAATAGCATTATTTCCTCCTCCTCCAATACCAACTACTTTAATATTTACAAATCTATCTACCTCTTTTTGGGGGGGGCTTATAGGTCTACCTAAAAATTCATCTTCTTCCCTATTCTGAATTTCAACTCTTTCATTAATTCCCCCTGATGTATCCCTAATTAATTCTTCTTTATAATTAATGATTTTACTAAATCCCCGCGCTAATCTCTTCTTTTTCAAAAGATATCACCTCTTGAGCTAATTTATAATAATCAACAGCCCCGTGAGAATTGGGGCTATAATGTAGGGTCGGTACACCCTGGCTGCTGGCCTCTACCAAAGTAATATTTTTTCTTATTATCGTTTTAAATAATCTATCACTAAAATATTGTTTTGTTTCAGCTATAATTTCCTTGGCTAAATTACTTCTTGTATCGGCAATGGTAATTAAAATATTTATTTTCAAAGAATGGTTTAAATTCCTCCGCACGATCTCGGTTGTCTCTATAAATTCTTCTATCCCCCTGAGAGCAAAATAATGTGGCTGCATAGGGATAATGACTTCATCACAAGCCTTTAAGGCATTTACAGTCAGGATCCCCAAAGAAGGAGGGCAATCAATAAAAATATAATCAAAAGGGACTTTGCACTCTCTGATGCTCGCATTTAAAAAATCTTCTCTGCCTATTTGGTCTATGAGTTTATATTCTGCGCTGGCAAAGTCAATATTAGAAGGAGCTAAAAATAAATTATTTTCGCTATTTATTTTTAACTTTATTATTACTTCTTCTAACTTCAATTTATTCTTGGAGCGATGAGGCTCTAACACATTTAATATCGTTTTAGACAAAGTATCCGGTTCAAAACCCAATCCTAAAGTAGTATGGGCTTGAGGGTCTAAATCGATTAATAACACTTTTCTCCCCAATGCTGCTACGCTTGCTCCTAAATTTATGGTAGTGGTAGTCTTTGCTACTCCGCCTTTTTGATTAGCTATAGATATTATCCGCACGTACCCTATCTCCCTAAAAGAATAAAAGTGAATTTATTTTTAGCAGAATATTTTGATATAATTATATCAT
>JAHJOY010000030.1 GCA_018819665.1 bacterium | reverse complement strand
TAATATGATGTTTTAAACAAATTTCTCCCAGTATAATAAGCTCTTCTTTCTGCCAAACCCGCCCCACCGGATTATGCGGACTGCATAATATCAATAACTTTACTCTGGGGTCATCAACCTTTCTTTCTAAATCATCGTAATCCATAAAATATTTTTTATTAGCAAGTTTTAAGGGATTATTCACTACATGACAGCCATTATTTTCTATTACTCGAAAAAAGGGATAATAAACCGGTGGTTGAACGACAACCTTATCACCAGCTTGAGTAAATGCTCTGATAATAAAACTTAAGGCAGGAACTACTCCCGGACTAAAAGCCAGCCAATCTTTTTTTAATTTCCAATTATGTCTTCTCTCCATCCAGTCAATTATTGCCTGGTAATAGGAATCCGGCCTCGAGGTATAACCATAAATACCGTGTTCGGCGGCTTTTTTAATGGCTTCAATTACCGGTTTCGGTGACCTAAACTCCATGTCGGCAACCCACATAGGGAGTACATCTTTGGGGATAGCCCCAAAAGTAGTTTCCAATTCATCCCACTTTACGGAATGATAATTAGTGCGGTCAATAACCTCATCAAAGTCATACTTCATCACATTTCTCCTCAACTAATATATTTTAAATTTAAATTTCGAATATATTGTGAATAAGGAATTGGAGGCTAACCCCAAATACAGGTATGTACTATGAAATGAAAACTGTTTTCTTTTAAAATATGCATCCTTCCCTGTTATGCAGCCTGTTTTTTCTTCTTAGCAAAAGCCAGTATAGCTCCTAAAGCAATTGACAGAAATGCTGCCCATAAAACCCTATACTCCGGAGGCAATAAAAATGTTATCGTATGTGCCGGTATCCAAAAAATTGGAATTGTCTTCACTAATACAAACGATACAAAACCATCCCAATCAATCCTCTTTACTACATCGCTGAGTGTTACTCTTCCATTTTTATTTTCGTACTTCAAATCAATAAATGTATCGGTTATTCGATGAAATGCCATCATAGTCGGTGCAAATGATAAATTCATTGTAAAACTGACAAAGAACGCAAAGGCGAACTTCGAATTTCCACCGGGTAAAAATCCATTTGCTAAAGCGCCTGCTATTCCTGTTACAAACACATTAAATATTAATACAATAGCCATTCCTAATAATCCCCATACAAATGCTCTATATGGCAATCCTTTTGGAATATTCCAATCACTTGTCACAATTCTTATAGCTAAAAGCTCCCCTATTGTTGCAAGTATGAAAAATTTGGCAAATCCTCCCATGTAAGCATGTTCGGTTGTGAGTTTCACAAACATTTTATGAGTTACCGGGACTACTAATATTGCAACAAAAGCCGCCAAACTGACCAGCCAAAAAAAATCTCCTTTTTTCAATCAAAACACTCCTTAAGGTATATTGTGTGACAGGGGACGATTCTCTGTCATCACCCCCTCTCTCCTCGGAGGGAGAGGGTTAGGGTGAGGGGGAATCGGGGCGGATAAATCCGCCCCCTACACTAACAAAATAAAAAAACGGTGACAAAGGACCGTCCCCTGTCACACTTTCCCCTGTCACACTTTTGCCAATGCTTCAAAACCGGCAATAATATCCAATAATTCTTCGGTAATCGAATTTTGCCGCTGGCGGTTAAATTGAGCGTTCAGATTATCCAATCGTTCCTCGATGTTCTCTTCGGCTTTTTGCATGGCAGTTAAACGGCTGGCGTTTTCACTAGCCATCGACTCGATAAAAGCCCTGTATAAGGAAATATAAAAAAATTGATGGATGAAGGAATAGAATAACTGTTCCCAGGGAAGGGTATATAATGGTAAATTGCGAGAAGGCCATTTTCTTAAAGCCAATTCCTGTAGCCATTGCTGGTCTAAGGGGAATAAATGAAATTGAAAGGGTTCAAAGATTACCCCTCTCTTTAGCTTATTATAAAATAGATAAATATCATCTATTTTTTCCTGAAACCGCCATGACTCCACCAGTACCAGCAATTCTTGAATAGCGCTATTCAGGTTATACCTGGATTCAGGAAAATCAATCCTGGCTGCTGGTTGGTAGCCAATTTCTTTTAACTGTTCTTCGACTCTCTCTCCGGTAACCGCTATTTTCAATTGAGCATAATCGAAAGTGCTATCTTTTTCCCACTCCATAAAGGAATTGGCAACCATCACATTAAATTTACCTGCCATTCCTCTTTGCGAACCAAAGATAATGACTCCCATTCGTCTTTCATTTTTTAATATCGGTTTTTTTAATATCTCCGGTTTTTCCTTTAACAATGCTTGAAAACCCATCTCAATGGATTGATGATATTCTGTAATTGCCTCTACAGCTCGCGCATGATAATGAATATTAACTGCAGCCAATGCCTTCATCGTTTTGACCACAGAGTATAAATCTTGGGCGCTTTCAATTTTTCTCTGAATGGCTTCAAGCATCTGCATTTGGCTGGTTTTCCTCTCTCTTTAAAATGGATGTTTCAACAAAATCAAGAATCGTTTTTACTTCATCACTATTAAGTTTTTTATTATTCATCACTTTTTCTTCTAATTGGGGAAATTTGTCTTCCAAATTCTTTTTTATTTCTATTATCTTTTTTTCAATATCTTCAACCGAAACCTGATCCCATAACCCCTGGTTAACCATAAGCAGGATTACAATTTGTTCCATTACGGAATAGGGAGCATATTGATTCTGTTTTAAAACCTCTCTTATTCTTCTTCCTCTTTCCAGGATTTTTATGGTATTCTCATCCAACTGGGTTCCGAACCGGGAAAAGATTTCTAATTCTTGAAATTGGGAATAAGTTAAACGTAAGCTGCCCACTACCTCTTGATAGGAAGCTAATTGCGTTTTTCCTCCTACCCGGGATACTGACTTCCCTACATCAACGGCCGGCAAAAGCCCTCCCTGGAATAATTGAGGCGAAAGATAAATTTGACCATCGGTAATGGAAATAAGATTGGTAGGAATGTAAGCTGATAAATTTTGAGCCTGGGTTTCGATAATAGGCAAAGCGGTCAAAGAACCGCCACCCTTTCCTTTCTTCAGATGAGTCGCTCTTTCTAAAAGGCGGGAATGGATATAAAAAATATCTCCGGGATATGCTTCCCGGGCAGGCGGTCTTCTTAGCAAAAGAGACAGCTCCCGGTAAGTTCGAGCATGATGAGTTAAATCATCGTATATAATTAAAACATCTTTTCCTCTTTCCATAAAATATTCACCGATACTGGTCGCCGCATAAGGGGCAATATAATTCAAACCAGGTGTATCTTCTCCTGATGCCACCATGACAATGGTGTATTCCATAGCTCCTGACTTTTTAAGTTGAGCAATCACCCTGGCTACAGAAGACATCTTTTGACCGATAGCGCAATAAATACAGATAACGTCTTTATCTTGTTGATTAAGTATGGTATCCACAGCAATCGCTGTTTTCCCGGTCTGCCGGTCTCCCAGGATAAGCTCCCGCTGTCCCCGGCCAATCGGCACCAGGGCATCGATTACCAAAATACCTGTCTGCAAAGGAACATATACCGGTTCTCGATCCATAATGGGAGGAGATTCACGTTCAATAGGATATCTCTCCATCGTTCTGATTGCACCTAAATGGTCCAGGGGACGGCTCACCGGGTCGATGACCCTTCCCAGCAATGATTCGCCAACCGGGACATCCATTACCTGGTTGGTTCTCCTCACCTCATCTCCGGCTTTAATCTCCTTCGCATCATCAAGAAGAATAATATCTACCTTGCCCGGTTCCAGATTAAATACCATTCCCCGCTGACGGTCTTTAAAAATAACTACTTCCCCTGCCTTTACCTCCGGTAACCCTTTTGCGGTGACAATATCTTTGCCGACCGCGGACACTATCCCAATTTCCTCCACATACAAAGATATTTTCTGTTGTTTGATAACGCGATTCATACTGGAAAAAGTAGTCTTTAAATTTTCTTTTAAAGATAAAGTATCTATCTCTTTTGTTGGATTGATCATCAATACCCTCACATTAAAATTACATCTTAATCTATTTAATCTATCCAAATCACTTAGTTTTCTTTTTTTCAACATCCAATTCTTGAAAACTGATTTCAGTGAAAGCTTTCTTGAGCTGCTCCTCCAGTCCATCTAAATAGTTTTCAATGTTCCAGGAAATCTTCTTACCCTCTGTTCGAGTTTCAATTCCGCAAATCAATTTAGGAGAAACCTTAAAATTGATTTCAACTTTATCACCTATTATCTCTTCCAATGTTTTCCTGATCTCGGATTCTTTTTCGCGGGTCAGCTGAAAACTACTATTCACCAATATCTTTCGCTCATCCTTATTGATAAATCGGATAAAATCATCTTTTTCCTCTTTGGTCAACTTCCCCAACTGGATTAAGAAATTTTCAATCAGCTGATTTTCTAATTTTTTACCGGCTAAATCAGATAAAACCTTTCTGCTAATCTGACAAACTTGCTCGCAGGATAAATGGCGAAGGTCCCTTAAAAAAGCGGTTCGTTGTTTCAATATCGCCTCTCTCCAATTTTTTTGCTCTTCATCAATTTTTTCTCTGGCATCCCTCACCAATTCTTCCCGCTTCTTTTGGGCATCCTTCTTGGCCTGAGCAAGCATCTCATTCCATTTTTGCTGCAATTCTTCTCTTATCCTGCGCTGTTCTTCTAATTCTTTTTGAGCTGCCTCTTTGGCTGCATCAGCATCTTGCATACGGCCGGTGATTTGCATTTCCCTGTCATCCATAATCTTAATAATCCGATTAAATAAAAATCGTTTCAATAGATAGACCAGGATTAAAAAATTAATAATTTGGGCAATAATAGTAAATGAATCTATAAGCATATTAACCCCCCTAATGAGTTAAAACATAATTCCAGAAAGGATTGGCAAAAATAAGAATGACTGAAATGACCAAACAGTAAATCGCCGTCGATTCAACCATAGCCAACCCCACAAACAATGTTCTGGTAATCGTATTTGCCTCATCCGGCTGTTGAGCAATAGCTGCCAACGCCCGGGCTAAGGCCATCCCTTCTCCTATGGCGGGTCCAATTGAACCAATCGCAATGGTAAGTCCCGCAGTAATAATGGAAACTGCACCGATAATATCAATACTACTCATCTTCCTTACTCCCTTCTTTTTGATCTATCTGTTCCGGCTTACTTTCTATACGTGTTGCTGAAGCAATATAAACCGTTGCCAGCACGGTAAAGATATAAGCCTGTATTTGACCAATTAATAATCCTAAAACCTGCATAAGAATGGGTACAAACAAAGGGGTGATTATCAATAAAACCGCCACTATCAATGTACCGCTCATCACATTCCCAAATAATCGGACCGCCAGGGCCAGAGTACGGGAAAAATCTCCGATAACATTAAAAGGCATCATAAATATTGAAGGCTCCAGATAATGTTTAAAATAATCCCGCATCCCCTTTTTTGCAATTCCAAAAATGGGTATGGCAAAAAAAACGCAAATAGCCAGCGCGCTGGTAGTAGATAATGAACCTGTCGGGGGATGATAACCGGGTACAATGGCTAACAGATTGGATACTGAAATAAACAAAAAAAGAGTTCCTAAAAAAGGAATAAAGGGGTCCGGATTCTGCTGGGTAATCTCTCTTACCTGCTGCCTTATGTAGCCAACAATAACCTCCAAAAAATTTTGCCAACGAGTGATTTTAGGACCAATGGTTAAATTTTTCGTGGCCATCCAGCTGATAAAAATCAATAGCACCATTACCACCCAGGTAAAAACAATGGTGGCATTGATATGGATTCCATTCCACTGAAATATAATAATTGCATCCGGACTTATTTCCATTTTTAATTCCCTATCCCCTATTCAAATATTATTGCTTTAACCTTTTTTTCGTTTCCCAATCATTCTGCTTAAAAAAATACGACTAACAATAAAACCGGCCAGCAGGATTAAAATATTTCCCCAATCCCCCTGACGGGCAACATAGATTAATACTAAAAAAACGGCACCAGTTCTTAAAATAAAGCTTCCCAGGGTTAATACAATCGGTGAACGAGCTTGATTCATATTTTTAATGGTCAGCCATAAACCGCCGAAATAAAATAGCCCTAATCCCAGGCCAACTAACAAATACAATAAGCTGTAAATGTTAATACTCATTCTTTATTTTCCTCTTCAATTTCTTTTCTTTCTTTCTCTACCCAGTACCAGGCATTTAGACAGCCAAGAATAATCCCCGCAAAGAGAAAAGTCAAAGTCCAGGAAATCTGACCCGGCCATCTCCGGTCAGCCCAAATACCAACCGCAATTCCTATCAAGGTAGGGACCATCACTGACCAGCCAATAACCCCAAACAAGCCCAAACCAAACCAGATAGCCTGACCCTTTTTCCTTTGGGCCCTTAATTTTCGTTTCTCTTTTCTCTTGATTTTCTCGATAAAGCTATGCTTTATATCTTTTGGATTCTCCTTATTATTCATGTTTCTCCAGGTTTAAAAAACTTCTTACAAAATCTGCTTCTAATTTACTCAAAGCGGTTTGGGCATCTTTCTCTCTCTCGTCTGTTTTTATAAATATCTCTTCCACCCTATCTTTCAGTTCCCCCAAATCTTCTCCTTCTATCGCATTCCTGGTCGAAATAATTACCTTTTCTCCATATTTAACCAGGATTCCTTCATCGATTGCCAACAAAACATCTTTCCCCTCTGGTGTAGTTAACATCAAAATCCCCGGTGTTAAGGAAGTGGTAAAATCAACATGTTTGGGCAGCAGACAAAACCATCCATTTTCTGCTTCTGCCACTACTTTTTTGACTTCCCTTTTTAAAAATGTCTTATCCGGTAATAGTATCTTCAAATCAATCATTTTTAGCTTCCTCTTTAGCTTCTTCTATCGAACCAATCATATAAAGTGATTGCTCAGGATAATTTGCAAACTCATCATTCAAGATTTTCTCGCATCCTTCTAATGATTCGGATAAACTAACCCGGCGGCCTTTATTGCCGGTAAACTGTTCTGTAGTGACAAATGGCTGGGTTAAAAACTTTTCCAGGCGCCGGGCACGATTGACCGTTCTCTGGTCTTCCTTTGATAATTCCTCTAAACCCAGCATGGCTATAATATCCTTTAATTCCTCGTATTCAGATAAGGTCTGTTTGGTTTCCCGGGCTATCTGGTAATGCCTTTGGCCAACGGTTGTCGGTGTAAGCATATTAGAGGCAGATTTTAACGGATCCACAGCCGGATATAAACCCTGGCTGGCCCGCTGTCGGGTAAGCACCACTGAAGCAGAAAGATGACTAAAAGTATGAACTGCTGCGGGATCAGTAAAATCGTCAGCAGGTACATACACCGCCTGGATTGAGGTGATTGACCCGGTGGGGGAATTACAAATTCTTTCCTCAAGATCAGCAATCTCACTTGCCATGGTGGGTTGATACCCTACCCGAGAAGGTAATTCGCCTAAAAGACCGGAAACCTCAGCCCCGGCCTGGACAAAGCGGAATATATTATCAACTAACAAAAGAACGTCCTGCTTGACTTCATCACGGAAGTATTCTGCCATAGTTAAAGCAGCATGTCCTACTCTAAACCGGGCACCTGGCTGCTCGTTCATCTGGGCAAAAATCAAGACCGCCTTTTTCAGGACGCCTGTTTTTATCATTTCCCGATACAATTCTTCCCCTTCTCTGGACCTCTCTCCTATTCCGCAAAAGAGGCTCACCCCTTCATGCTCCAAAGCCATATTGTGAATCATCTCCATAATCAGAACCGTCTTGCCAACACCGGCACCCCCAAACAAACCTGCTTTCCCTCCTTTTTCCAAAGGAGCCAAAACGTCAATCACCTTTATCCCGGTCTCATAAATATCTGACGTAGTAGTCCGTTCGGCAAGAGAAAGAGATTTTTGGTATATGGGGACTAATTTTTCAGGCGTTAAAGCATCTCCTCCATCAATCGGTTCTCCGAAAACATTAAACATTCTTCCCAATAATCCGGCCCCAACAGGCACTTGCAAGGGATGTCCCATATCAATTATTTCATCTCCCCTTTTTAATCCCTGTGTCGGGGTAAAGGCTATTCCTCTAACCGTCATGGCATCAAGATGAAGGGTTACCTCGATAATCGCTTCGCCGGATTTCAATTGGTAATTTATCTTGGGAAGCAATTGCGGGAAAAAAGCATCAACAACACTTCCCCGGATTGCTCTTATTTGGCCTCTGTTTATTTTCTGATTATCCACTCGAACCATCTCCACAGTGTAACTTTAGGGTCAGGTCTCAACATTTGACATAAATAAATTTCAGATAAGTTAACTAGGAAATTTATGTCAAATGTTGAGACCTGACCCATTTCTTCTTGTTATTATAACATACACAACAACTGAGAAGTTACATTTTTAATAAATGGGTTTTCATTGGGCAGAATATCGGGAAGGGAGATCCTGACGCACGGGCATTCTAAATTGGGATGACTATCTCCTGTCATATTCTAATCATTTGAGAAGACATCGGGAACCTGAACTTATCAGAACCATTACGAAAAGTTCGAAAAAATTACCGAATTATTAAGCTAGCACAATCGTCTCCGTGACAAGATTAATTTTTTTATTTATACTCTTTATAACTTTTTTTTATTTCTTCTATTCTACTTGGAAAACCATAAACATATTCAATAATTGCAGTAAAAAAATCATCTATTGTATCTACAGGTAAAGAGCGTATATTTGTTTCTGTAGAATGAACACCAATATTTCCAAAAAATCTTAAAATATCAGCCATCTCAGTAAAATGTTTGGGTATTTCTCCTTTATTTGCTAGCGCTTCTAATCGATCAAATAAATTTCCTTTTTTTATTTTCCTAGCATCACATAAAGCCTCTAAACACTTCCTTATTTGTCCAGCAAAAGAACTAGGAGCGATTCTTTTAATTCTTTTCGCTTCTTCATAGTACTCTCTAATTCTTTGGGGAACTTTTCCAGATAACTTTTTTTGTTTGGGCCAAAGCAAGCCACTTTTTTGGAAATCTTCTTCTTCTGTACTAGAATGATATTT
>JAHJOY010000029.1 GCA_018819665.1 bacterium | reverse complement strand
TCCCTCTCCATCTTTGGCAACACACTTGGCTAAATATTCGGAAACATGTTGTAAGGCACTTAAAAATTTATAATAATCAACATCCTTTTTATCGATTAATTTATTCCCTGCTAAGCCATTGGCCATAAGTAATACCATATCATTAGTGCTCGTATCACCGTCTACACTAACCATATTGAAGGTTTTTTCCACTACCTGTTTTAGGGCTTCTTGGAGTAACTCTCCTTTAATGGAAATATCGCTGGTAATAAACCCTAACATAGTTGCCATATTAGGATTAATCATCCCTGAACCTTTAGCCATCCCTCCGATTTTCACTTCCTGCTCACCCAATTTAAAACAGACTGCTATCTCTTTCTTTTTAGTATCAGTGGTTAATATTGCTTCTGCTGCCTCTGCTCCTCCGGGATAATCCAGGCAGGAAATGGCCTTTTTTACTCCAGCCTTTATCTTGTCTAAAGGGAGAAATTCTCCAATCTTACCGGTCGAGGTCACCGCTACATGTTCTTTTTTAATCTTCAAACCCCGAGAAACATAGTCGGTTATCTCCCAGGCATCTTTTAAGCCTTTCTCTCCGGTACAGGCATTAGCTATCCCGCTATTTATTAACACCGCTTGCAATTTACCTCCCGATAGAGATAAATTTTTCTCGGTAACCACCAGTGGAGCAGCCTTAAATTTATTGGTGGTAAATGTTCCCCAGGCATCGGCTACTTTTTCCGAATAAATTAAGGCTAAATCTTTTTTATTGAATCTTATCCCGCATTTTACTCCGGCTGCTTTTATGCCTTTAGGATAAGTTATTCCTCCTTTAACAACCTGAAAATCTTCTTTATCTAAAACATCTTTCATCATTTTTAACTCCTTTCACCTTGAGTTTATACCAGCCCACAGGTCTCAGGGAAACTAGACATAATATTCATATTCTGTACTGCCTGCCCCGCTGCTCCTTTAAGCAAATTATCTATCGCCGAAATTACCTTAATCTTCCCTACTCTTTCGTCTATAGTAAATCCAATATCACAATAATTTGTTCCTGCTACATATTTTATCTCCGGCAAATTGGGGGGTTCAAAGATTCGCACAAAAGGTGCCTTATGATAATATTTTTGATAAATCTCCAAAACCTCCTCTTCTTTTTTAGAACCCCTTAAACTTAAATAGCAGGTGGATAAAATTCCTCTATTAATCGGAAGAAGGTGGGGAGTAAAGGAAACTTTTATCCCTTTTATCTGCTCTTTGTTATCTGCTCCAAAATAAACAGAAGATAATTCCTGCTCGACTTCCGGAATATGATTATGCCTGACAACCTTATAAGCTTTAAAATTTTCATTACACTCTGCGAAATGAAGACCTAAAGACAGTTTCCTCCCCGCTCCACTAATACCGGATTTAGAATCAATAATAATCCCCACTGGTTCTACAAAGTGATATTTTAATAAAGGGGCGATCCCTAAAATTACACTGGTCGGATAACAGCCAGGGTTAGCTACCAATGAGGCATCTTTTATTTTATCCAGGTA
Source organism: bacterium (assembly GCA_018819665.1). Classification (GTDB taxonomy): domain Bacteria; phylum Atribacterota; class Phoenicimicrobiia; order Phoenicimicrobiales; family Phoenicimicrobiaceae; genus Sediminicultor. Next base: position 4,234 of record JAHJOY010000029.1, on the reverse strand, counting down.
AATTTCCGGAAGACCGTAAACTGCTTCAAGTAACAGCTCCTTACTAATTTGGTTGAGCTCTTTCTTGTACCATTCCTGATACACCGCAGAATCCTTTATACGGTAATCCGCACTTAAATCAACTACTTTAACACCTTTTTTTAATAATTCAGGAACCATATCCATAGAGACCGTATGGGGAAGAGCAGTAAATACCAGATCCGAATCTTGAGATACTACATCTAAATTAAAATTTATAAGTTTTTTATCTAATTTATTCAGGAATTCAGGAAATATCTCCGCTATATTTTTTCCTGCATAACTGGAAGAAACCAGATGAACCAATTCCACCTTTTGATGATTCATTAATATTTTTACTAATTCTTTCCCCGCATAACCTGTTGAACCAATTACGCTTATCTTTATTTTTTTCATTCTATTTTCACCTCATCTGAACACAAAATAAAAAATCCCGTCCCTGATAATCTCTTTATCGATTATCATAAGGGACGAGATTGATAAAATTTCCCGTGGTGCCACCCGGGTTGAGTAAATAATTATCCCTCTCTTAAAACAAAAAATCCCGCCCCCTTGACAATCTTCATTATCACAAAAGGACGAGATGAAATCTCGCGGTACCACCTGGGATTGGATAAATTATTTACCCCACTCATTAAGTTTTTAAAGGTAACCAACCTATTATTATTGAGGCTCTCTTTTCGGTCATCTTTTTTAAGATACTTTCACCAAATGTATCTTTCTCTTTTTAATTTAAAAAATGACTTACTTTCCTCGTTAAAATATTCTTTTTTGATATTTGGAAATTATAATACATTAAAATTTTACTATTGTCAAATTTTTTTCACCATTCTCTATGAAGAAGAAGGAGGCTATATTTTTCGCCACTCATCTTTAATCCCTTTCATCTAAAACTGCTGAGACTAAATCTACAACCTGTAGAGGACTTTCAGCTACAGGAATAGAAAACTTCTGAAAAGTCTTTATCTTTTCTTCGGCTGTACCTGTTCCTCCAGAGATTATAGCTCCTGCATGTCCCATTCTTTTTCCTGGAGGAGCTGTCTTTCCTGCAACTAAAGCAATAACGGGCTTTCTCATTTTTAAATGGATAAATTTTGCTGCTTCTTCCTCATCAGTTCCCCCAATTTCGCCAATTAAAACAATTGCTTTAGTTTGAGAATCTTCTTCAAAAAGTTCAAGAATATCAATAAAAGAAGAACCGATTACCGGATCCCCTCCAATACTTACACAGGTTGACTGGCCAAAATCATTTTTAGTCAAATTATAAACCACCTCATAAGTAAGAGTGCCACTTCTGGAGACTACCCCTAAATTTCCCTCTTTATGGATAGAACCGGGCATAATCCCTACTTTTGCCTTCCCCGGGCTAATTACTCCAGCACAATTAGGCCCAATTAACTTTGAACCCTTTTGGTTCACGTAATAACAGGCTTTAACCATATCCAAAGTAGGGATACCTTCTGTAATACAAACTATGAGTTTTATTCCGGCATCTGTTGCTTCATAGATAGCCTCAGTAGCAAATCGAGCAGGAACATAAATAATGGACGTATTTGCCGCCATATCTCCAACAGCTTCTTTAACTGTATCATAAACAGGAACCCCTTCTATTTGTTGTCCCCCTTTGCCTGGAGTTACCCCTGCAATTACCTTTGTTCCATAATCTAACATCTGCCGCGTATGAAAACTTCCCTCCCTGCCGGTTATACCTTGAACTAATAAACGCGTATTAGAATTAACCAGTATACTCAACTTTTCACCACCTCCATCGCTTTTTTTGCTGCCTCATTCATAGTAGCTGCTAAGAAGATTCCTTTTATACCCTTCAGCTTTTTTCGACCTTCTTCTTCATTGGTTCCAGTAAGCCTAATAATTAAAGGTAAGTTCATCTCTCTCTTAGAGAGAGCTTGAATAAGGCCTTCGGCAACAATATCACATCTGGTGATTCCACCAAATATATTAACCAGAACAGCCCTCACCTGCTTATCGGATAAAACAATATCCAGCGCCTTACCTACCTGTTGTGAACTTGCTCCTCCTCCTACATCTAAAAAATTAGCTGGCTCGGCTCCGTAATGTTTTACCAGATCCATAGTAGCCATAGCTAAACCGGCTCCATTTACTATGCAGCCAATATTTCCCTCGAGTCTAACATAGCTTACCCCTGCTTCTTTTGCTCTCACCTCAAGAGGGTCTTCTACCTCTAAATCCCTTAAGCTACTTATTTCTGGGTGTCTGTAGAGAGCATTATCATCAAATATAATCTTGGCATCAAGGGCAAAGAGAGACCCTTCTTCGGTAATTACTAAAGGGTTTACCTCTACCAAAGAAGAGTCCATTTCTTCAAAAATACGGTAAAGACCGGAAAGGATTTTAGCTATCCCTTTAACTAAGTTTTTATCTTTAGTGAGAGCTGAGGCAAGTTCGTTGGCCTCGTGGCTTTTAAATCCAAGTAAGGGGTTGACATAAAATTTAAATATTTTCCCAGGATTGGTTCTGGCTACCTCTTCTATATCTATTCCCCCAGCAGGACTTACCATAACCACAACCCTTTTTTGAGCTCTATCTACGGTTACTCCTAAATAATACTCCTCTTTAATAGATACGGACTCCTTGACAAACACTCTTTTAACTAAAATACCCTTAAGTTTAGAGTTTAAAATCCTCTCAGCTGCCCTATAAGCTTCCTCTGGAGTAGAAGCAAGCTTTATACCTCCCGCCTTTCCTCTTCCTCCTACCAGCACTTGCGCTTTTACGACTACGGGTCTACCCAGCTTTTCAGCTATTTTTTTAACTTCTTCACTTGTTTTAGCAACCTCACCCCAAGGAGAAGGTATTCCCCTCCTAGTAAAAATCTCATAAGCCTGGAATTCGTAAATCTTCATTTTTCACCCCCATCCATTAAAATCGAAAGATATTCAGAAATATTATAGATCTTAATATTTTGCTTTCTTTTCTTAGCGTTCTTGAAATTATGTAAACAAGAGAAGCATTCAGTAAGAAGAATATCGGCTTTCTTATCTATCGCTTCTTTCAATCTATCTTTTGCCATATCAATGGAAAGCCTTGTAAAGGTTCCCCTTACACCTCCACCAGCACCACAGCAGTAAGCATTCTCGCGGTTTTTTTCCATTTCTACGAAATGAGGAGCAAACTTTTTAATCATCTCTCTCGGCTCTTCATATATCCCCGAATGTCTTCCTTGGAAATTCCTATTCCATGTTCACCCGATGTTGTTCCCCCTAAACTTTGAGTGAGGGCAAAAACTTCAGCAACAGCCTTTTTTACTGCTTAATTTATTCTTCTAAAGACAATTCTTTATTAATAATACATTGGGCTATATCAGGTATCATTTTACCTAGTCGGGAATTACATTTCTGCTCAAACCCTTTTACGAAAAAGATGCCAATCCCGTAAATTTTTATCTTTCTCGGTAATTTTATTCCAAGCTTTTTCCCTATCTTAAATAATTTTGAAAAATCAATATCATGAGAATTAAAATGACTATTTGATGAGTTAATTTGATTAACTTCTAACTTAAAAATATGCCCTAATTCATTATTACTACTAACTTGAATCGAATCAACAATAATAAGTTTACTATATCCAACTATTAAGTCTAAAAGGTTTAAACCGGCTGTTTCGGTGCTAATTATAGTTACATTATTTTTTTTATTGACTAACTTCTTTTTAATCTCTTCTGCAATATAAATGCCTATCCCATCATCACCGCGAATAGTATTGCCTATACCCAAAAATAGTGTTTTTGATATACTTACTTTTTCTATCTGACTTTTTCCTTTCTAATAATTTCATTTATTAACTTCTTATCGGAATTATAAATATTTGCTTTCATCGCCATATGTCCGGGCAAACAATGGCTGGCACAAGCAAGGCAAGGATCATATGCTCTAAAAGCCACTTCTATCAAATTCAATAATCCATCATCTACTTTAAAATTTTTAATTACCCTTTGGGCTGCTTTTTTTATAGACATACATATAGGACCATTGTTATGAGTGGTAGCTACAATAAAATTAACTTTTTTCGCTATACCATGTTCATCAGCAATATAATGATGGAACAAGGTGCCTCTTGGCGCTTCGACACATCCTACGCCTTCTCCTGTTATCCCTTCTGGTATTGTTCTTACTTTTTTATCGGTTATCTCTTTATCTTTTACCAGTTCATTTATTCTCTCGGCGATATATACAAT
>JAHJOY010000281.1 GCA_018819665.1 bacterium | reverse complement strand
GAAAAGTTAAACATAATTGTTTGTACTCCTTGCTTTTGAAGTATTTTTTTGCTTCGCCTACAGTATATAGCGATCCGGTTATACATATTAAATCATCCTCTTTGGAATTCGATAAAGCACAGTTTATGGCCTGAGGAATATTTTCAGTAACGATTATTTTATTCTGATCTATATATTGTGCCGCTTCTTTAGCGATTATCCGAGGAGGAGTTGCCCGAGGGTTTTTTGCCTTAGTAGTAATAATTAAATCCGCGTTAGGCACTAATATTTGTATCATCTTTTTGTAATCTTTGTCAGCAAAAATAGCTAATACCAAAATAAGCCGGTGATAGGAAAATATCTCTTTCAGGGCATCTCGCACTACCTTTATTCCACTGGGATTGTGTGCCCCATCTAATACTAATGTAGGATTATTCTGAATGATTTCCAATCTCCCTGTCCATTTGACTTTTTCCAAGCCGACCCTTATTGCTTTTTCAGTAATGTTTACTCCTCTGATTTTGAGTGCTTCTATGGCTGTAATAGCAGCAGCAGAATTGTCTGCTTGATGTCTGCCTAATAAGGGAGTATGAAGATTTTTATACTCATTATAAATTCCTTTTAAATCGAATATTACGCCCTTAATATCAGATTTTACTATTTTGTAAATTATTTCTCTTCCTACGCTGTAAATGTGGGAATTTTTCTCATCGGCTATCTTCTTGATCTCATTATATGCCTCTTCATATTGGTTAGAAGATATTACAATCCCCTCCGGTTTAATGATTCCTCCCTTTTCTCTGGCAATTTCTTCTAAACTATTCCCTAATTTATCCATATGGTCATAATCGATATGAGTGATGACAGAAATTAAAGGTTCGCAAACATTTGTAGCATCTAATCTTCCACCTAATCCTACTTCTAAAACCAAATAGTCTACCTGCTCTTCAAAAAAATAGAGAAAAGCCATAGCAGTTATAACTTCAAAGAAGGTGGGGTGACCGTAGGAAGGTGTATTGGCAACCTTTTCTATAGAAGGTTTGATTTTTTCTAATAGCTCACTTACTTTTTTCCTGTCTATTGATTTATGATTAATTTTGATTCTTTCGGTAAAATCAACTAAGTGAGGAGAAGTATAGAGACCAACTTTATAACCATCAGATTGAAGAATTGAACTAATTAAGGAACATGTTGACCCCTTTCCATTTGTCCCGGCAACATGAATTATTTTTAATTTTTTATGAGGTTCGCCTAAAAGATAAAGTAAATAGTTTATATTTTTCAATCCTAATTTTATGCCATATTTAGTTAAATCATAAATATAATCTAATGCTTCTGAATAAGTTATCACATTTACCTCTTAAAACTTTTCAGGTTATTTTCCAATCTTTCTTTGATATCTCTTAAATCATCTGCTTTATCTCTTTCCTTTTTAACAATTTCTTCCGGGGCTCTGGATAAAAAATCCTTATTATTTATTTTTTTAAAAATTAGATTAAGCTCGCTATTTATTTTATTTAATTTTTTCTCTAAGCGAGCTATCTCCTCTGAAATGTTTATTATATCTTTTAAGGGAATAAATATTTCTACTCCTTCTAAAACGCCTGTAGCTGAATACTCTGGTTTTTTAATCCCTGTTCCTACCTCTAACGATTTTGTTTTAATCATGGTTTCGATATAATTAACATTTTCTTCTATTAACTTTAATTTATATTTTTCATTAACATTTAAATATAAATCGATCTCTTTGCTATACGGAATATTCATATCTGACTTAATATTTCGTATAGTTTTAATGATGCTCATTATTTTTTCCATCTTATTTTCTGCATCTTTATTCATATATTTTTCTTTATATTTTGGCCAGGGTGAAACCATGATACTTTCCCCTTTATGAGGCAACTTTTGCCATATTTCTTCAGTTATAAAAGGCATAAAAGGGTGTAAAAGCTTTAAGGTATTTTCTAAAACAAACCACAGGATATATTGAGATGTCCGTTTTTCTATTGTATCCTTCTCTTGATATAATTTTGGTTTACTAAACTCTATGTACCAATCACAAAACTCACTCCAGGTAAATTCGTAAATAGTTTTGGCAGCCTCTCCAAACTTATACTCATTAAGGTAATCAGTAGACTTTTTTATTGCCTCATTTAATCTGCTAATTATCCACTTATCAGCCAAGGTCATCTTTAGTTTATTTTTTTCTATTTTGTCAATATTAAAATCAGCTAAATTCATTATAGAAAATCTCGAAACATTCCATATTTTATTAGCAAAATTTCTAAACCCTTTGATTCTTTCCTCAGATAAACAGATATAATTTCCCTGAATAGTTAAGGAGGCAAGAGTAATACGTAGGGCATCAGAGCCATATTCTTCAACTACAGTTAAAGGATCTATAACATTTCCCTTCGATTTACTCATAATTCTACCTTCTGCATCTGTAATTAAGGGATTTATGTAAACTTTTTTAAAGGGAGCATCTCCGCAAAACTTTAATCCCATCATAATCATTCGAGCCACCCAAAAGAAAATAATATCAAAACCGGTAACTAATACTGATGTCGGATAGAAACATTTTAAATCTTCGCTTTCTTCCGGCCAGCCTAAGGTAGAAAAAGGCCACAAGGCAGAGCTAAACCAGGTATCTAAAACGTCCGGGTCTTGCAGCAAATTATGACTGCCACATTTTTTACAGATTGTGGGATCTTCTAATTCTACGATTATTTCTCCGCAATCTTGACAATACCAGACCGGGATACGATGTCCCCACCACAACTGACGTGAGATACACCAATCTTTAATATTTCTCATCCAGTCATAATAAACTTTTTCCCAACGAGAAGGTGTAAATTCAATTCTACCTTCTTCCACAGCTAGTATTGCAGGTTCAGCAATTTTTTTCATTTTAACGAACCATTGTTTAGAAAGATATGGTTCAATAATAGTTCCACATCTGTAACAATGCCCGATAGAATGTTTATAATCTTCGATATTGTTTAAAAATCCCTTTTTTCTTAATTCATTCAAAACTCTTTCTCGACATTTAAATACAGGTAAATTTTTAAAATTTCCTGCCTGTTCATTCATGGTGCCATCATTATTTAATATATTAATTACTTGTAGTTTTTGACGTTTTGCTAATTCAAAATCATTTAAATCGTGGGCCGGGGTTATCTTTACTGCCCCAGTACCAAATTCGGGATCAACATAACTATCAGTCACTATCGGTATTTCTCTCCCCATTAAAGGTAATATGGCAGTTTTACCGATAAACTTTTTATATCTTTTATCATCGGGATGAACCGCTACTGCAGTATCACCGAGCATAGTTTCAGGACGGGTGGTAGCGACAGTTATAATCTCTCCTTTAGAATCTTTTATGGGATAATTTATATAATACAGATTTGCATCTTCTTCAATTGATTCAACCTCAATATCAGCCAAAGCAGTCTGACATCTCGGGCACCAATTTATTACATAATTTCCCCGGTATATCAGGCCTTCTTTATATAATTGTATAAATACCTTTCTAACAGCCTTGGAAAGACCTTCATCTAAAGTAAATCTTAACCGTGACCAATCACAGGAAAATCCTAATTTTTTTAATTGATTTATTATATTATTTCCGTATTTTTCTTTCCATTCCCATACTCTTTCTACAAATTGTTCTCTTCCTAAATCGTATCTGCTTTTCCCTTCTTTGGCAATTTCTCTTTCCACCACATTTTGAGTAGCAATTCCGGCATGGTCAGTCCCTGGCAGCCAAAGAGTATTGTAGCCTTCCATTTTTTTCCATCTAATTAAAATATCTTGTAAAGTATTATTTAAAGCATGCCCGATATGTAATGATCCTGTAACATTGGGTGGGGGTATAACGATAGAAAAATTATTTTCTTTATTATGATTATGCTTTGCTTTAAAATAATCTTTTTCTAACCAGAATTTATACCATTTTTCTTCAACTTTTTTAGGATTGTATACTGAAGGTATTTCAGCATTTATTTTTCTCATTATCTTTTCCTCCTTAAGCTTAAAAACAAAAAACCCCTTTCGTTTCTCAAAAGGACGAAAGGAGTCTATCCGCGGTACCACCTTAATTCCTGTCTAAAACATTTCTATGATATCTATATTAAACAGGCTCTCAATGTTTAAGTTATAACGAAACTATCGGTTAATCCTACTCTTTTTTTTCAGATTAACAGCTTAGGGATGACTTTCGAATAAAATTATATCCAATTTTATTCTACTCTTCCCTTCTTAGTTTTTATTTTCTTTATTTTTTATATATTACTATAGGTAAGGCTGTCTGTCAAAAAAATGTTCGATACTCGATACTCGATACTGTTATTGTCATTTTAAAAAGGACTTCTGGTAAGGGCGTTTTCTAAAACTTCATCTATATTATTTACCATAATAAATTTTAATCTTTTTTTAATATCATTAGGTAAATCTTCTAAATTCTTAAAATTATCTTTAGGAATTATAATAGTTTTAATACCAGATTGATAAGCGGCAAGTATTTTTTCCTTTAAACCTCCTACTGGTAAAACTTTTCCTCGTAGGGTAATTTCGCCGGTCATAGCTACATCTTTTCGAATCGGGATATCGGTAAGTGAAGAAATTAAAGAAGTAGCCATTGTTATACCGGCAGATGGACCATCCTTAGGGATCGCCCCTTCTGGAATATGAACATGAATATCACAATTTTCGTAAAACTTACTATCTATCTTAAATTTTGTTGCTCGAGAACGAGCGTAGGTTAAGGCAGCTTTCCCTGATTCTTGCATAACATCTCCCAGTTGTCCGGTAAGGGTTAATTTGCCTTTCCCAGGCATTACTATAGTTTCCACTGATAATACTTCTCCGCCGATTTCAGTCCAGGCTAAACCTGTTGCCAAACCAACAGCATCTTCTTTTTCAATTTTATCAATTTTATATTTAGGTATTCCCAAATAATTTTCTAAGTTTTTTAATGTGATTCTAACTCTTTTATTCTTATTCTTTTTAAAATAAACTACGTTTAAAGCAACCTTTCTACATATAGATGATATTTCTTTTTCTAAGCCCCTTACTCCCGCTTCATGAGTATATTCCTTGATTATTTTTTTCATAGCCTTTTCTGATATTTCTATATCATCTTTTTTAAAGCCATGATTATTCAATCGTTTAGGTAGTAAAAATAACTGGGCAATTTGTAATTTTTCATATTCAGTATAACCAGGAATATTAATTATTTCCATCCTGTCTCTTAAGGAATAAGGTATTTCATCTTCATTGTTAGCTGTGGTGATAAACATTGTTTCAGAAAAATCAAAGGGAACTTCTAAATAATGGTCTCTAAAAGTATTGTTTTGCTCAGGATCCAATACTTCTAAAAGAGCAGAAGCGGGGTCTCCTCTAAAATCCACACTCATTTTATCAATTTCATCCAACAAGAAAACAGGATTCTTAGATTTTACGTTAACTATCCCTTGAACAATTCTTCCCGGCATAGAACCTATATAAGTTTTTCTGTGTCCGCGTATATCTGCTTCATCCCGTATGCCTCCCAGGGAAGCTCTTACAAATTTTCTACCCATTGCCCGGGCTATTGATTTCGCCAATGATGTCTTGCCTACTCCCGGAGGCCCTATTAAACACAGAATTGTCCCTATATGTTTATTGCTCATTTTTTTCACTGCTAAGTACTCTAAGATTCTTTCTTTAATATCTAATAAACCATAATGGTCTGCATCTAAAACTTTTTTTACTAATTTTATATCTAATTTATCTTTAGTTTTTTCGTTCCATGGAAGGGATATGATCCATTCTAAATAATTTATTATTACCCCGCTCTCAGCAGATAAAAATGGTATTTTTTCTAAACGATTTGTTTCTTTGATGCACTTTTCTTCCACTTCTTGATTAAGTTTTAGAGATAATATTTTCTCTTTGAATTCATCAGCTTCTGAAATGTTTTCTTCGTTATCTCCTAATTCTTTTTGTATTTCTTTTAATTGCTCTTTTAGATAATAATCTTTTTGGTAATTTTCTAAATTTACTTCTACTCTTTCTTGTATCTTTTTTTCTAATTCTAAAATACTTATCTCTTTTTTTAATATAACAATTAATTTCTCCAGTCTTTCCAAAGGGTTAACTATTTCCAACAAATTTTGTTTTTCTTTTACCTTTAAAATTAAATTTGAAGCGATTATATCGGCTAATTTATCTGGTTTTTCAATATTCTTTATGGATATCATCATTTCAGAAGGTAATTTATTGTTTAATTTTAAATATTGTTCGAATCTATTGATTGCCAATCTCATCAAGGCTTCGATTTTTAGATTTTTACCGTTTTTAACTTTTATTTTTTCTACTTCTACCTTAAGAAAATTATTAAATCCTTCCGTATTTTTAATTTTTGCTCTACCGAGTCCTTCCACTAATATTTTTATGGTATCATCGGGTAGTTTATAAATTTGTACTATCTTGGCAATTGTTCCGATAGAATATATATCTTCTACTTTTGGTTTTTCTATCTCTGGGTCCCTCTGAGTCGCAATAAATATCAAGCTTTTTAAATTTATTGCTTCTTCTAAAGCATTAATAGATTGTTCTCTCCCAACAAAAAGAGGAATAATCATATTGGGAAAAACGACTAATTCTCTTAGTGGTAATAAAGGTAATATATTTTTGTCTAAGCTTCTTATATTTTTATTATTCATGCTGTTTCTTTTCTTAAACCCT